>WJIN01000175.1 GCA_014730295.1 Promethearchaeota archaeon
CGATTTAAGGGAGATAGTTATCAGAGGAACGAATGGCTATACCATCATCGTCGTAGGTTCTGCAGAGAAAAATTTCATGCTCTTTACTAATTGTAAGAAAGGCTATAAGCTCGGGTACTACTTCCATAAAATTCGAAAAGCGTTTCGAACAATGGAACCACTTTTAGATAAAATTAAGGCCTAGTAATATTTTACAGAGTTTTTTAGTATCCCCCTCTCCACCATTTAATAATATCATTATTATTCAATTTTGCTTTATTGGCGGCTACTCCGACATATTGATCATTTATTGAATACCGCCAATCTCCATTATCACCATCAATCCCTGTGATAAGATATCCCATCAGACCGTAATCATCAAAAGAAACCTCACACCACTTTATCAAGGCATCATATACTGTTTCTTCACCGATATATAAAGAAAAATTCGCCCAGATATCAGTATCACTGCTTTGGTGGACGATAATTAATGTTAGGTTTTTTAAAGAAATTAATGGATTGTAGTAGCTAATATTTAATTCTATATTTGGATTTACCGTGCTATTAACGCATACATATTGTAATAATCCCGTATGCTTATCGTAGATTAAACTAATATTTTTAGTTTGATCCACCTTTTTGAAATCTAGATGAATGGATAAATTGGTTTCTATAATTTCAATCTCTGCTTCCCATTCTCCCGATTGATTTTGTTTATTCACGAAAACGATAATTTCTGATATATTAGTGGTTGGGAGTAGAAATCCTGAATTAAAATCACGATATCCTACATTCATCGAATGTGCTAATTCCGTCGATGAAAAATTTGAAAGAGAACCATTCGTCCTAAGAAGCCCTATCTCATAATCTTCGTAACCCATACCGCTTTTATTCTCAACAAATGAAATATCAAGATGAGGTATTGGTCTCTGAAATACAGAAGAATCATTAACATTCTTTTCATAGTAATCAATAAATTGAATATCTATTCTTCCGTTTGGGTTTGATTTAAAAAGACCATAAGAAAAGTTAGAATACCAATTAGTCAGATTCAGATTTGATTCAAATTCTAATACTTTGTATTGAAATTCGTGGTTAAAATCAAATGAATAATTAATCAATGACATATCCAACATGAAATCATCTAGTTGAGAATAAAAGCGAACTAATAATCCTGTATGTTTATCATAAGTCATTAAACTTGTTAAATTCGCATTTGGATTTTCAGCATTCGTCTGAGTGAATCCTATGAAGATAAAATTATATGTCTCTTCAATATTTACAATCCCAGAGCAATTTGAATTTGTTGCGTTTGCATTATATACAAGATTTTTGATATAAGAAATATTTGTATAGGGAATAAGAAACCCCGCTCTAAATGTATTAAATCCTATATTCAGGTTTTTCGATCCCTGAATATTTGATGTATTAGTTACTGTTTCGTTTAGTATGAGTGAAGAAGATTTATTCTTTAGTATTTGAATATCTATATGAGGTATTTTCTTTTCGTCCAAAAGGTTATACTTGTTTAATTCCTCAGATGGTTCGAAAAATCCCGAAAATTTTATTCTGATTTGTCCTCCTGAATTTGTACTCCATAAAGTCTCATTATCTCCAGTTTCTTTTGGAAAAGGATTCCAAACGGAAGAATTTCCAAAATCGGTAATGTTATAAATATAATAATTAGCCATATCCAGATCTTGATAATATCCAAACGGTATTTTATCGTAATTAGGATTAGTATCTGGGTTCTTTGGATTAAAATCAAAATAAACAAAATAAACTAAAAATGAAAATGACACGATTGCGACCAAAAGGATTATCGGATATTTTATTTTTTTTTCCATTTACACCAACCAAGATTTAAAAAAAGAAAAGAATGTATTAAATATTTTATTTTAGTTTGAATTTCTTTCTCTTTATAAATATTGCAATTCCTATAGTTAAACTAGAGATGGCTCCTACAATCATTATCGGAAATGATGGTATATTGGGCATAGGTGTGAAATCTAAAGTATAATCATTTAATTGAAATTTAAAATCAGTAGCAAAAGCACTTTGAACATTTGCCCAAACTAGTATACCTGTTTCTTTGTCATATATCAGAGTGGTGTTTTGACCCCCTGATTTCTGTTTGAATGTGATTCTTATCATTTTTAAAAATTCTTCAAAATCATAAGACGATAATTCCCAAAATCCTGATTCATTTTGAGCTGCAACACGATTCTGTATTAATGTAAAATTTTTATTTGGTATTAAAAAACCAGCATCAAAATAATGATAACCTAGTGCCATCACGTTTGCAGTTTCGGCAGAAGATTGGTTTATCATTGTTCTATTTAAACTTATGGAATCTCCTGTTTTTTCATAGAAACTGATATTTATAAATGGAAGCGGATTCTCAAATGCGTTAGGATCCCAAACTGGAGAAACATAGTCATAAAAACCAGTAAAATTTACTCTTATCTGTCCTCCCTTACTAGAGTTAAGCCACCCTTTATCTGAAGTATAATACCAGTTAAGCTCCTGATCCCATTCAGTAACATTATACACATATTCCTTACTAATATCAAAATCATTGGAATAAGTATCTGCTCTCACTGTTGGTGTAAAAATTATCGACATAGACGGTAATATCAAAAAAGAAATAACAATTCCAATAGAGATTTGAATTTTTTTCATTTTTTTTTGTATAAATTTTTAATCTATAGGATAGATTTCCTATATTTTGAATGTAAAAAAT
Organism: Promethearchaeota archaeon; assembly: GCA_014730295.1. Next base: position 2,723 of record WJIN01000175.1, read on the forward strand.
ACGTCATAATTTATAAATATGTAGGTTAGGTTTCCTATATCTGCTTTGAAAAAAGCTAAAATAAGCACTCAAGATTTAATCATTAAATACGAAGGTGAAAGGATAAATTCTATATAATCTGAAAAAGACCCTTGCGAGGCTGTCCTCTTATGACTAAAATTTTTTCATAAGACTCATCCATTTGAAATTGCTAAAAATGATTTCATATCTTTAGATAAAAACAATATTCTGGATTAATCCATTGATGAGTCCGATA
>WJIN01000176.1 GCA_014730295.1 Promethearchaeota archaeon
ATCAAATGGCTTTATAATATTTTCGATTCAAAACAATTCATCCAGCATATGATCAAGAATGATCACAAATACCCATTAGAAACAATACTCTTCGGGATACTAGCTAAATCGATAGTATTCATATAAATATATCAATTAATAGGCATTATTGTCAATATTTGGAAACAATATTGTGATCTGTTTATAATGCTCTTAAAGATAACAATTATTTGAATTTTAATAAACCTATAAAATATCAAAATGATCGTATTATGGAGGCTCTATTTCTAACTATTACCAAAATTCATACTGCTGCGGCAATGCATGCTGGAGATCCTTTCTTAGAAATTAAAGAAACCTTTGAAGATTTTAATTATGGAAGAAAGTTATCTCCATATTTAACAGGGTCCTCTTTTCCTACTCAAAAAACATTGAATATATTTTATTCAGTAATCGAAGAATGGTTTTCAAATGATTTAAATATAGCTTCAATTATTTCTGGAGATTATATGACAGGAAATATTCCGTTCTATCTTGATGCGTTGGCTTCTCTTGAAAACTTAAAAATGCAAATAGATCTCTCTCGACGAGCATTTCATGGCATGCGCCGTACTCAAACAACTATAAACGGTTATTTGTCGCTATGGTACCAAGATGAGTATAAAGCATGGACTACGATAGTACTCGGACGGGAAACCCTTTTTACGGAAGTTTTAAGTTTTGAATCGCTTGAAGATAGCTTATTCAATAAAAATTTTGGCGGTGGAATATTTCAAACACAACATATGAAACGAAATAATAAACAATCATGTTCACTTTACCATCTATTACTAACAAACAATAAATACCATCAGACTTTGGAGCAAACGATGTCCGCGACGGACCAGCGAATTCTTAAATCAGGTGTTGCGAGCTTAGTAAATATGGGCCTAAACGGCGAGGGTTCGGGTCCGAACGGTGAGATAACTAAGGCAGACATAAAAACCTTATTTAGCAACTCCCAAGGACATCCCATCCTATTCGGAATAAAATCTAGGAAATCTGGCAATCACGAGTCCGGGATCCCGATCCTCACAACTTATGATGAGGAAGGAAATGCTATCTACGGACTCTGGGATTATCACTTCAGTAATGTAGATCCAGTAATTAATGACGATTTCGATTCTAAGTTAGCAAAATTTAATGAGAAAATAGGTAATTATCGTTTTGCTTTAGAATATTATAAAGAAAGTCCAAACTCGGAGAAGAAAGCCTTTTTGGAATTTCTGAAATCCTTTAAATGTCACAATCTTAAAGAAAATTTTTACGATGATGCAGAACAGTTTGCGAACGACCTTGACGCATGGACACATATCAATCCTAAAATAGCCAAATCTAACCTATTTAGTAGGATAACCAAATATTATACCAATAACGCGAGGGTCCTTTTCAAGATTGAGCAGTTAAAAACGTTTATAACGATAAATAAATTCCTTTAGAAAGGATAAAGGATAAAACGGAAAAAAATAAATAAAAAAGTAATAAATTATCTCTCTCATTTACTTTATATATATGTAAATAAATATAGTGATGGTTATGAAGAAGAAACGGGTAATCACGCTTAAGAATCCGAGATTTCGAAGGATCCGTAAGGATCTCAGGGAAATATTATTAATTTGTACCAATCGAAAAATAAAGGAAATCCTTAATATGAAAAAAGAAATAAGGAGAAATCCAGATCTGACTTATTACCAAAAACAAGAAAAGCAAATCGAACTTGAATCAATTATTCAAGACTTAGAATTGGCTAAAAAAAGAACCCCCCTTTCATGTTCCACTTGCCATCGCATTGATATCGACCTCGTATATAATCCTGTGTTTGAAGAGTGGTACTGCGAGGAGTGCTATGAATTTAATAGTCAAGGACATTCCAACTGGTTCCCATAATCTCCCTTTCAGGACATTATCTGGTTTTGGCAAATTACTATTACATAATAAAATATAACCGAATTATTGTTTACTTTTTAAAATGAAATTATTTAAGATCCTTTACTAATAAATTTTATATCTTTTAATCTTTTTATCAGTTGGCATTTTTTCATATATGCATAAAAACGATAATTATAATTTAAATAAATTTTCGAAAAGCAAAAGGACATTATTTCAAATTACTTAATTCAGAAAAATATAACATTTTTATAATTGTTATTCATAATCTATAATTAATTAAAATTTTAATGATAAGAGGTGAAGATATTAAAAAATGGCAAAAAAAAAAGAAAGAATCGGCTTTTTTTGCTGTCAATGAGGTATAAATATTAAAAGTAAAGTGGATTGTGCTGAACTTGTAAAATTTGCTGAAGAATTTGAAGATATCCTTATCTCAAAAACACACCCCTTCCTATGTACAGAAAGTGGACAGAATGAAATAATAAACGATATACAGGAAAAAAACCTTAACAGAATTATAGCAGCCGCTTGAACACCTAGAACACATGAACCGATCTATAGAGATTCAATTGCTAAAGCAGGATTAAATCCGTACTATTTCCAAATGGTAAATATTAGGGAACATTGTAGCTGGTGTACAGAAACAATAGATTCGGCTACGGATAAAGCAAAAATATTGGTAAATGCCGGTATTTCAAGAGCTAGGTTATTGGAAACTGTTCCGATTAAAACTGTACCTGTAAGGAAAGCGACATTAGTAGTAGGAGGCGGAATTGCAGGTATGAATGCCGCGCTTGATCTTGCCAATCAAGGAATAAAGGTTTTCCTTGTAGAAAAGAAAACTACGATTGGAGGGAGGATGGCTAAACTGGATAGGACATTTCCTACAGATGATTGTTCCATTTGAATATGTGGACCAAAAATGTTAGAAGTAAATCGACACGAAAATATTGAAATTCTTAGTTATTCTGAGATTAAAAATATCGAGGGATATGTAGGAAATTATA
>WJIN01000023.1 GCA_014730295.1 Promethearchaeota archaeon
CAGGGCGAACAGATGGAGTTATTTTCGAACAGAATTAATCTAAAAAACCGAATCATAATTATATAATTCTAAATCATCTCTAATTTCCCTCAAATCTTCTTGAATACTCTTATTTACAAAAATTCCCATTTTTTGAGTATCCAGACTTGCTTCATATTCTTTCTCTCCAGCTGTGTAAATACGATTTTTATTGGGTGCTTTCTTCGCATTTCTCAATTTTCTTAATATTTTCCCAACATTTTGCTTAAATTTTGATGTAGAAATAAAAAACTCTATATTTATAGCTAGAAAAAAATGTCCTACTTTTAATCGCTTCTTTCCATTTTCATATATTCCGGCTGTTTCCTTTAATGACGCCCCGTCTTGAAGTGCAGAAGACAAGATTTCTACCAAAGTGGAATATCCATAGCCTTTATAACTAGCCGAATTTCCTTCTATACTCCCCAGAGGTAAGATTGCAGCCTTTTTATCATTTAATTTATCTATTATTTTATTCGGATCTGTTTCACTATTTCCAAATTCGTCAATTATTAATCCTTGTGGAAGTGTCCTTCCCTCTCGCTTGCACATCTCGATTTTTCCTTTTTGGATAATTGAAGTCGCACAATCTAATAGAAATGGAAATTCTTCGTCCGTAGGTAACCCAGCAGTTAAAGGATTAGTTCCCAATAAAGGTTCCACTCCATTTGTTGGAGGGACTGCTGGTGTTGCATTTGTTGTTGTTATACCTATCATCCCCTCATCGATGGCGATCTGAGAATAATAGCCTGCGATTCCAAAATGAGTAGAGTTTCGTACAGCCACAGCACCCAATCCATGCTTTTTTGCTTTTTCTATGGCGATATTCATTGCTCTATGTGCAATAACATGACCCATTCCACAATTTCCATCAAGTACTGCAGTAGTTGGAGTCTCTTTAATGATCTTAATTCTTGTTTTGGGATTATATATGCCCTTCTTCAACCGCTCATAGTACACCTTCAATCTCTGAATTCCATGAGTAGAAATACCTTTAAGATCCGCGGTTAAAAGAACATCAGCGATGATTTTTGCATCATTTTTAGGTACACCAAGTGAGATGAATACGTCTTCTAAGAAATTTCTCAAAATTGGTATCTTTATTAAAATGCCTTCACTTTCATTGATTACAGCAGTCATATAATTCAGTTTAACTTGAGATTTGGATTATTGTTTTATTAATTAGTTAATATATATAAGAGATTTGCAACTAACAATATGGTTAAAAATATTTTCAATTCTTTTCAAACAATTGATAATATCAATCAATTCTTGGATTAGAAAACAAATTTCTCCGATAAAAAAAATTCTATTTTACAAAAATGAAAATGAAAGAAAAAAAGATCTTAATGATTAAAAATCAAAGTCGTATTGATCAAGACTTAGTTCATTCTGCATAAGTTTAATATCATTTCGCAAACTTTCATTGAGAGGAATCCCCAATTTTTCACGTTCTAATTCCGCTTCATATTCTTTTTCTCCTGCTGTGTAAATCTTCTCCGCTCCGGGTTCCTTTTTCGCACTTCTTAATCCTCTCATTATATCTCCTGCCGTGTGTTTAAATATCTCCAAAGGTAAGAAACTTTCAATATTAATAGCTAAGAAGAAGTGTCCAACTTTCAAACGCTTTTGCCCATTCTCTTCTATTCCAAGTGTATCTCTTAAAAAGATACCATTTTGTAAAGCTGCAGAAAGGAGTTCAACAATAGTTGCATAACCATATCCTTTATATCCGGACATCTCCTCACCGGCACCTCCAAGTGGTAGAAGAGCGGCATTTCTTTTCAACATTTTTTTTAGAATCTTAGAAGGACTTCTCATTGTATTACCTTCCTCATCAATTACCACACCATCAGGTAGATCTTTTTCTAATCGTTCATATAATTCTACCTTACCTCTCTGAATGATTGAAGTAGCACAATCCAAGCAAAAAGGGAACTCTTCATCAGTGGGGGCTCCAAAGGTGAGAGGATTAGTACCTAACATAGGTTCTACTCCAAATGTAGGAGGGATCGATGGTCTTGCATTTGTGGTGGTTAATCCAATCATTCCTTGCTCTATTGCCATTAGTGAATAATAGCCTGCAATTCCAAAGTGAGTGGAATTCCTTACAGCTACTGCCCCTAATCCATATTCCTTAGCCTTTTCTATCGCAGTTTCCATTGCTTTATATGCGATAACATGACCCATTCCATTATTCCCATCCCATAAGGCAGTTGTAGGACCATCTTTTATCACATCGATTTTTGTGTCTACTTCATAAATCCCTTGTTTTATACGATCATAATACATCTTACAGCGTTGGATACCGTGAGTATCAATCCCTCTTAAATCGGATGCGATTAATACTTTTCCAATTATTTTTGCATCTTCCTCCGGAACACCTAATCCAATAAAAACGTCTCGCATAAAATTTTCTAACTTTTGTGGTTCAATATAAGTTATATCCTCTGAATCTGACAATTCTTTAACCTCAATAATTATTTCTTTATTTAAATTTTGAAATTATTCAAATCTTCGTATTAAATAATCTTTCAATTCTTTTAAATTATTAATTTTGCTTTTAATAAATACACTAACCTCTATTTGTTAAGAAAACCATTCTTTGATTTATTAGATTGATATTTTTTGTTCTAATTTCTTAAATGATTGAAAATATATTCAAATTAAACAAATATTTTACGATTTAACTTGAAATCAAATGGTTTCAAATGAATTATTGAAAAGCTCTAAATTTTTAAACAAACTAATAAGGTAAATTTCTATATAGAAGCGGCTTACAATGAAAAAGGATTATAATAGAGATAAGAAAAAGATAAGAAGGACTTTAGGAGTACATTTAACTTCTCAGGAAGTTTTTAGATCCTATATATTTCCTGAAATAAAGGATGAGTTATACGATTATCTTTGGATTGATTTATACTGCGGAGAAGGAAATCTAATTCTCCCCATTTTAGATAGTATAGCTAAAGCAGAACGAGTAGATTTTTTCAGAAATCATATCTTTTTATCTGATATCCAAGAAAAAATGATTAGCAGAACCATTGAAAAAACTAAAAGTTATGGAATCCCTTTTGAATTAGCTAAGAAAAAAATTCTTCTGCGGGATAATTTAGAGAGTTTTCCAAATAATTTGAAAGATAAATCTTTTCCTATCTGTCACATAACCAATCCTCCGTATCTATATCTCGGTTATATCAGAAAACATGATGAAACTAAACGACATCTGAAATATTTCGGAAATGATAATGATGGATATCAAGATCTTTATCAAATTGCTATGATAAATGATTTAAGAAATAATGTGGAACAAATGGTATATATTATTCCATCTAATTTCATCTTTGGAGCTTCTGTATCAAATAAATTTCGGTTGGATTTATTGAAATGGTATCAAATTCAAAAAATGTATATATTTGAAACTCAAATGTTTGAATTTACAGGTACTAATATTTGTATTGGGTTTTTTAAAAGAAAAGTGACTCAAAGAGCAGAGGAGCAGATTTTTGAAACTATAAAATTCAAAAAAAAAAACAAAGTGCTAAAACGGACTTATAACCTCAGTCCGAATTTTAAATATAGAGGGGGCTCAGAATTTGATGCTTTTTTAAAAAAATGTAGAGCAGTTGAACCATTAAAAGTTGTTTATTATCTCAAAAATGATGACGTAATAAAAAATGCTGGTACAAATAAGTTAGAGGTTATTGATACTAATGAATATCATTCTAATAGTTATGAAAGAAAGACACTCCTTGTTAATGATTTCTTATATGATAAGGTTAGATCTAACAAATTATATGTTAGAACTGTAGATACTGGTTCGATTGATGGAAGAGTTGGTTTAAATGTTATCAAGGATGATTTTAATGTTGATGGGATTTATGTTTCGAAAGCAACTTATAGAACATCGCCTATACAGATTTTCTTAAATCCAAAAATGTCGCATAACGACCAAATTCTATTAATGAAATATTTCAACTTAATATTGGAATACTTTAGAAAAAAGTTAGACAGTGAATTTTTAACCACATATAAATATTCAAATGCAGAATATACTAGGAAATATTTGGGACTCATCCAAGTAAGAAAGCTAATCAAAACTTTTCCCATGCTTCATATAAATCAAGATGATAAAAAAAGATTAATAAAATATATCGAAAATGAACAATCTTCAGAACTAATCAATCTTTTAAATTATCTCAACAGAAAATCTAAAGAAAATTTATGAAGGAGGTCTTAAATAAGGAGTAGTTAAGTTAGGATACTTATGAGCTTGTTTAATAAAAAATTATATTAAATAGTTTTGAGCGATAGATAGTATACTTTCTTCAAATGTTTTCCCATTCTTTGGATATTTTTCTATTCTGGTTAAGCAATCTCCTTTTTCATTAAAATAATATGCTATGGGAATTTGATTTACATAAAATTTGGGATTATGAAACTCTGGCGGAGATTTCTTTGCCCACGAGTAATCATCATCAGTGCTGGTCATAGTAGTTTTTACACCCCCCAATAAATAAACTTTAAGTTTTGGAGAATCTACAGCTTCAACTACTTTTATATATGATGGCTTCACATCGGCACATGTCTTACACCAAGTCGCACCAAGGGTGAGTATCTTTAATTTAGAAGAGCTCTCCTTGAAAAAGCTAATCAATTCTGAAACTATTTTAGGATCTGGTTTGTAAGCCTTATAATTACTCTGATGCATTATCCGTTCTTTCATTGACTTAATATGATCGATATATTCTATTCCTTCAAAATAATCAGATTCAATATCAATCCAATGCAAATTTTTAGGATTAAACATTTTTTTCAGATTTAATAAAAAAAGACGTATATAATAAATCTCTCGGTTATGATTAAAAATCTTTAAATAGGGGGAAGATTTCTATACTTTTTTCAAAATCATGAAATCTAGACTATCTAAAAAAAACTCTAGACTATCTAAAATAATTCATATACTTAAATAATAGTTTTAGTTCTATTGAGATAGGATACATAAAAATTTAGGGTTTATATTCCTAATGAAGGATTTAAGTGAATTTATAAAGGAAAGCGAAAATTGGTTTCAGAAGATAATGGAATCAATTCAAAAATATGCATCCAAGTTAGAAAAGTCTGAAAAATGGTTTTCAACCGTTTTAAAAAGTATCGGAGATGCAGTAATAGTTACCAATGAATCTGGATTTATTCAGTTTTTGAATCCAGTAGCCGAAAAGTTGACAGGGTGGAATTCTGATTCTGCATTTAATAAACCCTTAAGGAAAGTATTCCATATAATTAATGAAGATACAAGGGAACCATTAGAAAATCCAGTTACAAAAGTGATACATAAAAAAATCGTAATTGGCTTAGCAAATCATACAATCTTGATTTCAAAAGATGGAAGAGAAATTCCGATTGATGATAGTGGAGCACCAATTACCAATGATGAAGGAAATATAATTGGAATTGTGCTTGTATTCAGAGATATATCAGAACGCAGAAAGGCAGAAAAATTAATAGAATCAAGCGAGGTAAAGTATAGAAACTTGTTTGATCAAGCTTCCATTGGAGTTTTTGTCCATGATCTCGAAGGTACATTTATTGATGCTAATCAAAAGATGCAAACTCTGTTTGGTTATGATGAAGATGAGATTAAAAGTCTTAAATTCTCTGAAACCCATCCTCTCAATACAAAAGCTCAGAAATTGGGTAAAGAGAAGTTTCAGGAGGTTATTCAAAATGGAAATGATCATTTTAAAACCTTATTCAAAAAAAAGGATGGGACAGTATTCTATGGTGAAGTTACTTCAAAAATTATATCCTATGGAGAAAAAAAGTTGATCCAAGGTACTATTCAAAATATCACAGAAAGTATAAAAAACGAGCGAGAGATAAAGCATATTAATAATGTCTTAAAAGCAATTAGGAATGTTAATCAAATAATTATAAGAGAAATAGATCGGGAAGTTCTAATCAAAAAAATATGTGAAAATCTAACGAAAACAAGAGGTTTTTTATCAGCATGGTTAATTCTATTTGATTCAAAGAATAGATTCTTATTAGGTGCTGAATCGGGGATTGGAGATGTATTTAATCAGTTAATCCATCAATTTAAACGTGGAGAATTTTCTAAATGTTGCAAAATAACCTTAAAAGAAAAAGGTGTCTTTACTATTAAGGATCCAGAATCTTTCTGCATGGACTGCCCAATATCAGTAATATATGATGAGCGAAATGTATTATCTGTTAAATTAAAGCATTCAGACACTAATTACGGGGTATTAGTGGTTTCAATTCCAAAGAATATCAGTAATATTACCGAAGAAAAAAGTTTATTAAAAGAAGTAGCAGATGATATAGCTTTTGCATTAAATAAAATTGAGATTCAAGAGAAGAAAACTCAGAGTGAATATAGATATACAGAACTTTATGAAAGTATGATGGATGCATACGTTTCTGTTGATATGGAAGGAAAGATTATCGAATTTAATCAGCAGTACCTTGATATGTTAGGATATTCTGAGGAAGAGGTTAAGAATTTGACATATTTAGATATAACACCCAGTAAATGGCATGAGTTTGAAAAAGAAATTGTAAATAAACAAGTACTTAGGAAAGGATATTCCGAAGTTTATGAAAAAGAGTATATTAAAAAGGATGGTACAATACTTCCGGTTGAAATACGAACTTTTCTCTTGAAGAATGAGATGAAGAACCCAAAAGGAATGTGGGCAATTGTACGAGATATTTCTGTAAGAAGAGAAAATGAGGCTAAGCTAAGGAAGTCAAAGCATGATTTAAAAGAGAGGTACAAAGAATTATCATGTTTATATAGTTTAACGGATTTAGGTAGGGATCTTAATAAACCATTGGAAGAGCTTTTTCAAGAATCCTTATTATTATTTAAAGCAACATGGCAATTTCCAGAGATTACACAGATAAAAATCAATTTTGATAGTAAGATTTATAAAACAGAAAATTTTAATGATACTTCTTGGAAATTGCAAATAAAGAAGAATTTTGGAGGGCATAATCTTTCAGTTGAAATTGTATATAATGAAAATAAACAATTCCTTCAAGAAGAAATTGATTTATTAGACGAGATCGGGAAAAGATTAGTATCAATAATAAAACATAGAGAGTTTGAGCAAAAAATAATTAAATCAGAGAAACAATATAGGGAAGCATATAATCGAGCAGAATTTTATAAGGATTTATTTGCTCATGATATTAAGAATATACTTCAAAGTATCTTATCAGGGTTAGAATTAAATCAATATATAGTTCAAAATGAAGGGGATACTAACCTGGTAAATGAAAACTTGAAAATTATAAAAAACCAGATTCTTAGAGGAGTTCAATTGGTTTCAAATGTTAGAAAATTTTCTCAATTGGAGAACCAAACAATTTTAAGAAGAAATATTGAAATATATAAAATTGTGAAAGCCGCCGTAGATTCTTTAAAACTAATCGATTTCAATCGGGAAGTAAATATTGATATCTACATAGCTGATAAGAATTTAAAAGTAATGGGTGACGATTTTTTAGCCGATGTTTTTGATATTATATTAACAAATTCAGTTCGGCATAATAAAAATCAAGAAGTAGAAATCACCATCAACATTTCTGAACGGAAAATGGAAGACATGAATTACGTGCAGATTGAATTTATCGATAATGGAATAGGAATTGAAGATGCTAGAAAATCTGATATATTCTCAAGAGGATATACTGAGAATAAAAGCATTTATGGTATGGGTCTTGGACTTTCATTGGCTACCCGTATCATAAAAAATTATAACGGGAAGATTTGGGTTGAAGATAAAATTGAGAATGAATCTTCTAAGGGTAGTAAATTTATTGTTCTTATTCCTGAGGGGGGATATGATTGAAAAGGGTATTTATAGTTGAGGACGAACCCTCACTTCAATATTTTTATAGACAAGCAGTAATATTTAACGATATGGAATTATTAGGAATAGCTAAAGATGGAAATGAAGCAGTTAGTATGTTTAAATCCTTTCCGGAAAAGCCGAAAGTAATCCTAATGGATTATCGATTACCTATTAAGAATGGAATAGAAGTAGCCAAGGAAATTCTTCAAATCGATGATAAAGTGAAGATAATTTTTATAACAGCGGATAGCAGTATTAAAGATCAGGTTTTATCTATCGGTGCTTATAGTTTCATGGATAAACCATTTTCTATTAAGAAATTAGTTCAGGAAATTAATAATGCATTCAAGGCATCATTAGTAGATGCATAATAATTAGATACAGAATTTAATTATATCAGTGATATGAATGTATTATACTGATTTTTGAATTTAATTTATTGCTTTTTATGTATGATTGTAAATGATTTAAACGATAAAGTAAAGGATAAATTCTATAAAGAAGTAACAATTGAGGATGACGGTGAGGATATTGCTTATGTATTCCCAGATACAAAGGAGTTTATCAATATTATTAAACGTAAAATGATCATCCAAGATTTTATTTGTTTTGATGATGATGAGTAAACAATAGTAATATCGTTCCTTTACCATTAATTTTAAATTTTCATAAACATTATATGAGTTGGACCATGTTGGGCTCGGTCTGAAGCCATATACTTGGTGGACCGTGAAACGCTCAAAAGCGGAATTGTCCGGTTTGAGGTCCCATGAGTCGCTGTTACCCAATGTCATAGCTTGTCGAAGCATTCACCTAGATGGTGGACATCTGGGCGGTATTTTTTGTAGGAAAAATATATGCTCGTAATAACGAACCCGACCAGGCCAGGGATGGAGCAGTCGTAAGTTGAGGGGTTCACGCTTCTAGGCCCGGGTGTGGAGAGTTATGGTATCTGGTAGTAGCAGGGGGATTGGGATCGAGAATCGGGTTTTCAAAATAATCTTATTATCTTAAAAAAAGGAATATACATACTCTGAAGAATTTACAAAGAAACTTTTAATGCCTTTCCAGACTATAATTTTTTTACTATTTGTTTCTTTTACTGAATAAAACCCAAAAAATAAAATTTAAGATCAACCTTGATTTTAAACTTCACCGGAAAAGAGAGGACGGAGCTCGGTGAATTAATTATGCGTTATCTCATTAATATAGATGCTGAATGTGAAGAACTCAAATCTCAATTTTCCCACTAATTTCTCTCAAATATGCCATTATTTAGAATTCGTTATGAAGGTGTTTTCGAGGGAGAAGATGAAAACGAGGCAGAATTATACGCAGAAGAACATCGATACGAACTAATACATAAGAATACTGAGAAATCTCCTGAAAATGACAGAAGAGCGAACAATACAAACTTAGAAGAGGAATTTGAGGGCTTTTACTCTGCATTTCTTACTACCCCACAATATGATATCATTAATCCAAAATCAGTAAAGCTTTTACTCAAGGACCACACTACAAAGACGTATATCTTCCGGGTCGGACTGAAAAATACAAAAAAGCGAATAGGATTACTGAAAATTGGTTTTGAAGAAGTTGACATTAAAAATCTCAAAATGTTTGAAGATAAAATTAGTTTTACTGAAGTAAGCAAGGAAGTAGCTCCGTTAATTCTAGGTAATTGGATAAAAGATATGAGCCAACAAAGATTTTAAAGACAAAAGATTTTTTGAAGGTTCATATTTCTGCTATATAATTATTAAAACGCGTTCATATTGAAATTCTTTTTTATGATACCAAAATCAGAAATAAAAGGAAGTATAAGTTTTCAAAATATTCTATTTTAAGAAGACCCTACTATTTTTAATATTTAAAGAAGATATAAATTAATCAGATTAATGATTTATTCATTTACATCCTTTTTTCTATGATATAAGTAGTATTTGCAGTATGTTTTATCACTATTCAAAATGCAGTGTTTAATATTTCCTTCATAGTGAAGATTGGGATTTAATTCATTCAGAAAACCAATAGTATATGGCTTACATATATGTTCTTGAATCATCTCCGCCTTATCCGGACTTTTTTCTCCCCCGATTGGACAATATTTTTCCGGATACTGAATCTTAACTTCAATCGTGCTCTCATCAATATCGGTGATACTTGGAGTCGCTTTTAATATCTCATAACTTATTTTTAATCCTTTATAAATATCTTTAATACCCCGTTCTTTGTATAATTTCGCGAGCTTAGCACCTAGACGAGAGGAAATTGATTTCGGAAGATTTTCTCCTCCAATATCAATCATTTCAGTTACATAAGACTGAAAAAATTTTAATGCGTGTTTTGTAATCAATTTATATTCCCTAATTTACCAATTTAGTTCTTTTTTCCTTTTAATATTAAATTAATGTTTGATTATTTAATGATTTCTTTTTGGGTCTTGCTTTTAAAAAGTCCAGAAAGATATATACACTTTTGTCAAGGATGTGGTTCAAGTAAAAGCACTATAAAAATATCTTTAAGATTAATCTGCAATCATAAAACGTAGTAATCGATCCTTATCCTCACCGGCATAATCAATCCCGATTCTTTTTTCACTTATGATTTTATCTTTAGATATAGTTTCTCCTCTAGAAAAATATAGTTGAGATTTTGGTGAACATGAGTCTCGACCATTAAAATTATTCTTATTTATATCAAGTGCGATACAGAGCTTTCCAGGTCCATCTAACAGATTTTTATAATCTTTACCCAGCTTAACATTTCTATTTTCTTTCATCAATTCAATCCCTTTGATTGGATATAACTGTCTAATTAATACCGCACATGGTACTCCTTCGGGTTCAGTAACTACATTAAGACAGTTATACATTCCATAAATGAGGTATACATAAAGAGTTCCAGGCTTTTCATACATAATCTTAGTTCGCTCTGTTTTTCTATAATTATACGAATGTGATGCTTTATCTTCGGGACCTACATAAGCTTCAACTTCGATAATTTTTGCGATCAGCTTACTTTTTTCAGTTTCTCTTATGAGGTATTTCCCGAGTAGATCCTGAGCTACCATTTCAGTATCACGGTTAAAAAATTCACGGTTAATTCTTTGTGACTCCAAATCTATCCCAATTTTACATTTATTAATATGGTAGGTGCACTAAGTAAATATTATACTTTTTAATAATTTTGAGAGATCAGATTTAAGATAATGAATGCTGAAGAGAGAGTACTTAAAGCAATTAATCATGAAGAACCTGATAAAATTCCCGCATGGGAAAGTGCGTTCACAAACAATACGATAACTAAGCATTATGGATTAAAACCAGATAAAGGAGATTATGGACTTTCCCTCTTGAAGTATTTACCGTTCAGAAATGTCTTAATGAATTACTTTCTAAAGAAAAAAAATATTCAAAAAGCAGGATATCAACATTCACATGAGTTATTTCGCCGTATTGGCTTAGATATGCAAATTAGCATAGCTTCACTCTTTCCCAGGAAGATTTTAAAGGGAGCGAAGGGATTCATTGATGAATATGGTCGTATAATGAAATTTGAATATTATGAAAAAGATGGAACCCCTATTTTGGGTTATTATGGAGGCTATTTTGAGAGTTTTGAGGATTATGAAAGCTGGGAACCTTTAGATCCCCATTGGGAGGCTCGTATTAATTCATTTAGAGCGGGTAGACAAGTTCAAAAAGAAATGAATGATGAAATTTTTTCTGTTCCTGCTACAGGTTCTCTAATGGAATGTACATGGGAAGGTTTCGGGATTGAGACGTTTTCAAGAATCATCACTAAAAATAAGCAAGCAAAAAAGGTTTTCGATGATAGAGGAGAATTCACTCTCGAAATAGTGAAGATCCTGGCAGAAGAGGACGCAAAATTAATCGTGCTATGGGATGACTATGGTTTTAAAAATGGTTTATTCATGAGTCCTAACAATTATAGAAAATATATATTCCCTTGGTTGAAAAAGATTTGCGATGCTGCCCATAAAAGAGACTGTAGGATTCTTTTACATTCGGACGGGG
>WJIN01000177.1 GCA_014730295.1 Promethearchaeota archaeon
AAATTCTTTAATTCAAAATAATCACAATGTTCGCTATAATTAATATATCTATCTGAAGGAAATTTGTCCTGAAATGATTTCATAAACTCTTTTCCTGAAAGTAAAACCATTTTAGCGCCGTTTAATATTAGGTTTTTATAGGGTTCTTGAAACATGGAATGATTTGGAATAATCAGTACATAATCGTTCTCTTTCTTTAGTTGAGTTTTATTGTAATTTCCATATGGTTCCCATGTGTGAAATTTTTTCCCGTTTGATTGTAAAACGTTAGTTAATTTCGCAATGCTTCTGTCCAAAAAAGCTTTAATGTCAAAATTTTCTAAATCCAGCATATTTAGAAGGTATTGACTTTTTCCAAAAGCATATTCAAGTAAAATAACTGGATTAACCCTTGAAAGCTGCGAGGAAACATACCCATTTACAATTTGCTGAATTTCATGAAAGGAGGGAAATCTGAATCGAGGGTTCCCAAACATACATTCGATTATTAACCTGTCGCATTTTTTAAGTTTTAATCCTTTTACGATATTCCCGTTAGGAAATTTATAGTTCTCTGTTATAAAATCGCTTGTATAGAGGATCTTTTCGCTCCCTTTAAGTAATAGATTTATAGGTCCATAGATGTGATCATTTTCTATGAGTCTCAGCTTAACACCTTTAAAAACCTCTCATTTTTTTTCTTTAGATTCTCTCCCAACACCCACTTCGATTCAGAAAAAAGAACTTGCCTCTTTTTCTTACCTCTGCCATCTTTTTAGCTCCAGATTAAAGCTTGCATTTTAGCTTTCGTGCGTTTCAGCCCTCTAATCCCAAGCTGTTGCTAACAACACTAATTACTTCAGCATCATTTTAAATTCCTAAGGGAGATCTAATAATATAAAATCGAGTTGAAAGAAGATCTCTTAATTCTGGATAATTTTTTTTTCTATTAGTTTAATTCATTATGATATAATCCTTTCTACTCCTCTTTTCTATCACAGAAAATAATAAAATATAACTTTTAGAATGAATTTACATATTTTTCATTTAACTTTTATCTCGATATCATCTCTATATTGTATAAGGTTTGTTATTATATTTTCATAATAAGTAAAAAAAATAAATATTTAAAGAGATTTAATTATAAGTAGAACATATTTAATTTAAACGATTAAACTTCCAAAGATGAGTGTATCGATAGAAAAAGAAACAGCAAAAGAATTAGTCACTTTTAAACTCCAACATCTTCGAGAAGAAATTCAATCTATTCTTAATAAATGGGAGGAGGATAATACGGATGACTTTATTTCAAAGGCAAAAAGCGGTACCCTTGAAAATGCGGAAATGGACGCAATATTAATGCGTCAACTTTTAGCAGATTATAAACGATTAAAAGATCTTTTAGAATCAATCACATCCAATTAATAGATGATTCCTTATATTTCATTTCTACAGAAAGCTAGAATATTAATCGTTGATTTATTAAGAGATGAGATTAAAAGTGATGAATTAAGTGAATACCTCTCACAACTTAAAGTTGTGTTGAAATCCGGAATTATAGTTTATATAAGATATAACGAATATGGTGAGTATGGATACCAAATAAAACATTCTCCAGAAAAGAATAACTTCTCAAGATTTGATAATTTTGATGATAGATGGGATGTTTCTACGCAACCACATCATTTCCATAAAGGGAATGCAGAAGTAATTGCCAGCCCTATGTCAGGAGATCCCCATCACGATATCCCCCTTCTTGTGAAATTTATCAAGGAAGGTATAATAAATAGATAATGAGCATTTATGGTAATTTTCTACTTTAATAATACCTTTCATCTTCCTTCTACAAATAATTATTCTTTAGATTAGAATTTTGATATAATTACTATAAAATATAAGTATTGTTATGATAATCATAGATGGTTTTAGTTAATTAATCAAACACGGAGAGAGGTTTTTATAAATATAAATTCTCTATGATAGAAAACTTTCTTTAGATTTGATTTGTACGATTTTTTACCTTTTTAATCTTATTTGGCACTTCATTCACCACCTAATAGTAGGAAATGCACCTATACAAGGCTTTCAACCGTACTATTATAATTTTATAGTAATATCTTCATGATATTTATGTAAGCTATAAAAAAAATTATAAATTTCACCATGCTCAAGATAAATTTCTTTTGGATTTATTCTATCGATAAAGCATAATAAATCATTATAATCACAATGGTCGCTATATGCGATGTATTTATCTGAAGGAAATTTGTCCCGGAAAGATTCTATAAATACCTTACCTGAAAATGAAGCTACTTTCGCCCCATGAGATATGAGTGTTTTATAAGGTTCTCGGAACATAGAGTAATTTGGAATTATCAACACATAATTCCCATCTTTCTTCAGTTGAGTTTTATTGTAATTGCTGTAGGGCTCCCACCCGTTAAATTTAATCTCATTTGATTCTAAAATTTTTGTTAATTTTGCGATATTTCTGTCTAATAATACTTTTGTATCAAGTTTTTCTAAGTCCAGCATATTCAAAAGATATTGGCTTTTTCCGAAAGCATATCCAAGGAGAATAACGGGGTTTCCTTTCGACAATTCTGATGAGATATAATTATTTACATCCGTCTGAATTTTAGAAAAGGATGGAAATTTGAAACGTGGATTTCCGAATGTGCATTCCGTTATTAATCTATTACATTCTACAACCTCCAATCCTTTCAGTATAGTATCATTTGAAAAAGTACGAGTTTCGGTAATAAAATCACTGGTATAAAGAATCTTCTCACTCCCTTCAAGTAATAGACTATTTGAGCCGTATGTGTGACCATTTTCGGTTAATTTAAGTCTTACACCCTTAATTTCTACTTCATTCCTTTTGTCTAATTTTTTTCCTAATAACCACATCGATTCAGGAAATGTGAAATGATTTCTAGTTCTCTCTTCGGCAATATCCTTTGTAATTTTCGAACAGAGAAACCATTTTCTAATGTCCTCATTGTCCAATCCCTCTCTAATCTTTTTATTGAATATAGGAATATGGTCCATATGAGCATGTGAAACATAAATTATATCTGCGTGGGGGTTCCAATGATCAACTGCAACAATAACATCGTCTAGTTTAATGAATTTTCCATATTTGGGATGAGAATCGATAATCACACTTTTTTGGCTCTTCCTTAGTAGGGAAAAATTTAGGATCTTTTTTCTCTCTTGATATACTAAATTTTTCAAACCTATTAAGGGGGCTTCTTCTTCTAAATTTTCAACTGATTTATTCATTTTAAAGTTAATTTCCTCTTATTTTCTTATGGAAGATTAAATTAAATAAAATTTCTTCTAAGCTATATTCAAGCGCCAATACAATAGATTTTGCATTCACAATCCCTACATTTTCCTAAATGACTCGTTGATTCGGGCATCTTTTCTGAGATTAGCATATCTTGTATCTTCTTAACGACCTTAATCATTTCTAATTTATCCTCGATGCCAATCTGATAATCTATAGATTTTTCGTGTTTTACATAATAAACGCGCACCTTTTTAACCAAGAATTTAAAAGCTTTTTCGATTAATAGTGCTTGAGCTGCAACCTGATATTTATGAGGATTAGTAATCCCTTCAGGGGGTATGTTCCCGGACTTAAATTCTACGGGATATGCCTCATTTCCATCATATTCAAAATAATCTATTAATCCAACGAGTCCAATGTCCGGATCCGTTAAATATACATTATAGTATTTCTGGGAGTTATCCTTTGATTTGTTCGATAACTTCTCTAATTTCTCATGCTTTTTCGTCCCATATTCCATTTTATACGTCTGTTTCATGGGAGCCTTAAGTACATGTCTAAAAAAGGGAATTCTCTTACAATAAACATATTGTCTTACTTCTTCGGTACCAATGATAGGTTTGTCATACAGATTGATTTTAGGATAACTTTTTCGGACATTATCCAACTCATCTCGTCCCATCTTAAATTTTCTCAATAAAGCATCTATTTCTTTTTCATTCATTTTATTTTTTTTCACCTTAAGTTGATATCGATAATTACTCAACTACATCGATAATATGTCTTCAATGATTTTATAACCATCTCCAAACTTGGATTTGACCGTAATCACCTTTGAATGACATGATTTGCAGATTGGAATAATCCGAACATCGCCTGGGACTTTTTTCATTAATTTCTTTAGTTTCAGTGCAATCTCTTCTGCCTTATTGAAGGTCAATTCACCAAAAAACACGCTATAATTCAGTCTTACCATATAGTAAGACAAAAGGATATCGGATATCTTGGTCCGAATTGGGTCAAATTCAACTGGGATATCATAAATTACAATAAATTTCATTTTGAAAATACTCCTTAGTTTTTTCGAGGTTTTTGTTTTATTAATTATTCTATATAATTTTATTCAAAATATTACCAATCCATAATATAAGGCTCATAAGACGAGGTAGATCCTATGAGATAATTAGCGAGTTTTCTCGCTTGGGCAACCATTTCTTTTTTATAATTCTTTTTCATGATATTCTTCTTATTTTCATCGTAATCGCTCTCGGTAAATAACTCTTCCGACCTATCGCCACCATGGACCTCTTTTTTCAGTTCCTCATAGAAAAACGATTTCTTTTCTTGAGTCAATCGAAATCCGTGGAGAGATTTCTTAAAGTCTTCCACAGATAGCTGACCTTGCTGAATGATTCGAGCTACTAATCTGTCAATAATAGGTTGACGGAACTCTTCAAGCAAATCTAATGCTAAGGAAGGTTTTCCCGATCTATCACTATGGAGAAAACCACCATATAATTCCAATCCTGCTGATGCGACAGCAGTAGTAACATGTCCTTGAAGTACGGTATATCCTAAAGAGAGTAAAGAATTCACTGGATCTCTCGGGGGGCGTCTCGTCCTCTGGAACGTTTTAAATTTTTTTGGAAAGGAATTTCCATATGCTTGGAAATATATCGCTGCTGACTTTCCTTCAATACCCATTAATTCTCTTCTCCTTTTATTAATATTATCTCCTTTAGAAATCTGTTTTTTGAACTTTTCTAATACGTCACTCATCTTCTTGATATTCTTGGCTGCCATATCCAAAAATCTGGCTTTATTCGGGCTGGCACGCTTCCTGTTTTTGGCAAAATATTTTAATAATCTCCGTTTGTTCTCGATTGTAGCATATGCTATTTGTGATGCGATATGGAGCCCTCTATGGTCCTCATAGGCAAGGATTTGTTGGCGTCGGGTAAATACAGTGCCTACGTTTGCAAATGGTGTGAATATCCCATATGGCGTTCCCAGAGAGGTATAAACTATATTAATAGCATATGAGGAGAGGGCTTTTAACGCTTGCGAGGTAATTTGAACCCCATTACCCACAATGATACTTTCAACCTCTCTTAATGGGACTTCAACTTGATCCCTATCCGGAACTGAAACCTTCAGCATATCCTTTCGTTTACTTATTCGAGTTGCAGGTGTTTCGAGAATTAGATCCATTTTTTTTCCTCCTATTTCGGATTTTCATCTTTTATTTTGTTTGGTTTTTAATTAATTACATATTAATAAATTACTCTTCCAATAAGTTCTCTAATTGGTATTATCGAAGGCTCTCGAGAAAGATTGGTTTGTGCGATTATTAAAGAGCCTATCGACGCATGAATTTCATAGAGGTCTAAATTGTTCAATTGATAGGAATGGAAATATTGAAAGTGAGAGACTAAATGATTGAACAATCTTCGGATTGTATTGATTTCTGATTTCCTATCTTTCTCTCCCTTTTTATTCATGATGTCTAAAAAGGATTTTAAAAGCGTTTTTGAGCTCTTTTTTGTTGTAATAATGTTATTTGTTAGCAAGTAATGGTTTAGGGAGCTTTCTATATATTCACGTAACTCCGTGCTTAGTGGAGGGAATTTTTTGTAAATATTAATAAATTCTAATGTTTCAATATCCATCGTATTTCTGAGTTCCATAATTATATGCTCTAATATTGACGCAGGTTTTTGGAGTAATAGGTTAATAACTGTTTTCGCCTCTTTCGTATGATAATAGTCGAAAAAAGCAAACATAAGCCATTCAGCTATAATATTACAACTTTGACTAATTAGTTCTTCTTTCTTTCCAAAAGCAGGTAAATTATTCACCTGAATTGTAATCGGAATTGTATGATTTCCTTCTTTTGTTCCGCTTTTTATTTTTGATTTTGTATTATAGATTTCTTTTAGAATATTCTTCAGATTATCTACTACTTTAGGGAGAAATTCTCTTAATGTCTCCATATTTATTATTCGGTTATGACGACCCAATATTAATCCAAATAACCCCCCATGCCACATAATCTCATATTTCAAGCTCTTTTTGGGCGCGATGAAAATCTTTAAGGTCTGGACATCAACCATAACCAATCCAATTCCAAAATTTTCTAAGCACGGATTTAATCGCTCAAAATCTTCGGGATATCCACATTTCGGTTCTAATAAGTTCTCACATACAGTCTCTTTTTTGCTGGTTAAACGCGTGTCAATTAAATGATTTCCAAAGATTTGTTGATGGTCATTTCCTTCTTCATTTTCACTTTTAGCATTAGATTTAAACGAAAACTCAATTATATTTGAAAGACATTCCCAATAATCGTAATAAACTAATTTTCTGCATTTGGAACATAAGCATACAGGTACGGGGAGTCTAGTATCTCCTTGGTATGTTAGTTTGGTAGCATTCCCTTCATGGTTTGGGTTAGTTGTAGCTGAATCTAGGTAATCTCTGGTTTCAAGCTTCTCCTCGCATAACGCGCAAATTTTCTCATGCGTAAGGATTATATTTACAGATCCATAAAAAAATGTTGATTGGGGATCTTTATATCGTTCGAAAATATCAAGATGAGGATACCATTTCCCTAAATAGGGTCGATATATTACTCTCTTGATGATCCTCCTGGGAAAAATTAAGGAAAGACTTGTTTGTGTAAATGTGTCTGTACTGACCCTGGAGATGTTTTCTATTCCATAATTTTCCGAAGTTAAGCTCTCTGCGTCGAGAATCTTTTCCATATGTTCAATCGTGCCTCCACACAATCTTATATGCCATTTCTGACGACATACATCCCTCATTATTAATATACTAGTATTCCAGAATTATGTCGTTAATAGGATACTTGGCGAATATAAGAGAGAAATCATCATATTTAATGTTCTCGG
>WJIN01000178.1 GCA_014730295.1 Promethearchaeota archaeon
ATATTAATCCCAAATAATCTTTATTCGATTATTATAAATAATAATCTCGAAGTCAGAACCTCTGTGAGCATTGACCCCGCAACAGGTACCGCAGAGGATAGATCCCTTTATACATATGAGGCAATTCCCAGAGGAACGATTTTTAAATTTGATGTTTTATATAATTCGGGTAATAATTTTAAAATTGGGGGTGAGGAACTAAAGGATGATAACAATCAAAAAATATCATCCTCTTGGATAAAAGATAAAGTAGAGTCTGGTTTGAAACTTTTTAGCACTCTGGGCGTTGGAGGTTTAACTTCTAAAGGTTTTGGAAGGCTCAAGATTTTAAATTTGAATTCTTCTAATGGAGGAAGTTAAATTGAGAAAAAATTTAGATCAACTCTGCGCGAAATACGGATGTAGATTTGGGAATAAAATAAGCGAGTCACTGTTAAGAACAGGATTAGGAATATTGCAAGAACAAGGATTTTACGCTTTACTTCTTTATTTTAATAATAAAAAAGAAGACAGTGGAGAGGTCGCTTTAGATTTAATTGAAGAATTAATTCAAGAGGATTTAGATTATAAAACTAAAAAGAATCTTCTAAAAGAATTTTCAGATAAAAATGGAGTATTTTCAGATTTAGAAACTTTAATATTTCTAATTCAAATCATTGAAAGATGTTTAATTTACGCATTATTTCATTCAAAAGCAAATTCTAATTCAAAAAAATAGGGAATAGAGGATATTTATGACGTGGCGACTCTTTTCATGGACATTTCGATTAAAAAGCCAATTGCATATAGGTTATTATAAATCATCTCATCTAAAAAAAACCAGGTATTACGCTGGAGGAAGACTTATATGGGCTGCGCTTACATCAAAGCTGACTAAATTATTATCCATAGATAATTATGAAATGATTGGAGATTATTTAAAAAATGTATTACGTATTGGATATTTATTTCCTTATGCGAAAGGCTCTCTGTATTTACCAAAATATACTTCAGAAGGTTTGTTTTTTAATTGTTCCCCCGATCCTATTTCGAAGGATGATTTTGAGAGAAGGTTTGTAAGTTCTATTAAATCTACTGCAATAAATCCATTATCTCAAACTTCCGAAGAAGAGATGCTCTTTGAAATTGAATTTATAATGCCATATACCAGAGAAAGCGGGAATGAATTAGGACAAAAGATTTTCCTAAAAGGGCTAATTTGGATAAATATTGACTCAAGTTTAAATCAGATACATCTTAAAACAAAAAATAATGATGTAATTATCAATTATAATAATTTAAATATCAATTTCCAAAAAGAACTAGCAAATAGGTTTCAAATTGGTGGAGAAAGAACATATGGATTAGGTTTAATTGAATTAGTGGATTTTTCAGAAATAAAAAAGAACCAGATAAACGATTTTCCAAGTATCTGGTTTTCTAAAAATAATGAAATATACCTTAAAATAAAAAGAAATGAAGCAATTTGGTGTCCTCTCTTATATAGAGAAGATATTTCATTTAAGAAAAAAGGAGATCTTGAGATAAAAGGAGATCTCGAACCTTTAGTGGGAAGGAAATGGTCTAAAGAAAGTGGAGCGGGTAAGGATTTAACATTTAAAGGATTTATATGGAAACCTGGGACGATAGCAAATCAAAATATAACGTGCAAAATCAATGAAGATGGATTATTTGAATTAGAGAAATTTTAGATTTTTGAATCTGCTCTTTTTATATAAAATATTTTATTTAACCCAGTTTAATTGAATAAAGAAAAATTGAAAAATTGAAGATAAATATTAATACCTTTCAGTACAAATTAGTATATAATAAAATCACAAGATATATATTATTAAAACTCTTAGTATTTAGGTTTTTATGACTCTCTCTACAGAAATAAAGAATCTATTTGATGGTAAATTAATTCTTGATGATCTAGGAACTAATTTTAATGAGCAAAATACCAATGCGATAAAATTATTTCAAAAGCTATTCGTGGAAAAATTGAATTTTGAACTAATACAGGGAATGGGGGGATCGGTTGCAGAAGAGATTCCCGTAGATGACTGGAATAAATCTGCTGACGCTCAAGAAGCTTTTTTCATTGCTCGTTCAGATGAAATTAATATTTTATATATTGTAATTGAGAAACTAACTCGATATCGAGAACGTTTTGCATTAAGCTCGTTGCGGAGAGAAAGGTGGGCAAGAAAAGGGGAATATATAAGCATATTTTATGCCCCCAACTCACCAATCTGGCATATGGTGTGTCCATATTCTACGGGTGAAGAAGATACTTCTGGAAGATTAATCCTTAGACGGTATGTGTTAGGAGAAGGTGAGAATCATAGAACGGTATCCGAAAATTTAACACTTGTCGATGCCTCACAAGTAGAACCTCTTTTTGAGAGAATTCAGAAGGCATTTAAAGTAAGACCTGTAACCGAACAATTTTATGAGGATTATAAAGAGATTTTTGGTAATATTAAAAGACATTTACTTGACCAAGGTATCCAAGTCGCAAAAGCAAAAAAATTCGCTCATCTTCTCTTGAATAGATTAATGTTTATATATTTCATTCAGAAAAAAAAGTGGTTAGATAATGACAAGAATTTTATGTATAATCTTTTGAAAAAATATAAATCTTTTGGTAACGAGGAACTATTTTATGAAAAATGGCTTTCTACCTTATTTTTTGAAGCCATGAGTAAGCCCATAAATGAAAAAGCGATTACTGAATTTAGCGATAATACCGTCAATAATCTTTTAAATCACATCCCATACCTTAATGGTGGGCTCTTCGAGAAATATGATGTTGATATAGAAGGATTCACACTCTCTGATGATTTATTATTTAAAATCATCGAGGATTTTCTGGAATATTATAACTTTACTATTACCGAGGAGTCCCCTTTTGACTTGGATATTGCAATTGACCCAGCTATGCTTGGAAAAATTTATGAATCGTTAATTGCAGAAGAGGAAAGAGGAAAAGCGGGGATATTTTATACACCGAGAATTGAAGTGGATTTGATGTGTCGACTTGGTATTTATGAATATTTTCTTCAAGATAGAAACGAGATATTGCCCCAAAAAGACGGGAATTTCATTAA
>WJIN01000179.1 GCA_014730295.1 Promethearchaeota archaeon
ATTTCAGAAACGATAATCAAACTTGAAAATCTAAGCAGACACTTCGGAAACTTGAAAGCAGTGGATAACATCAATTTAGAAGTGAAGCAAGGAGAGACAATCGGCTTAGTGGGGCCGAATGGCGCTGGCAAGACTACGACTATCAAAATGATTTCAAATATCATGAACCCTACTAGTGGCAAGATTTTTATCAGAAATAAAAAAGGGGAGCTCCAAAATCTGGTGGAAAACCCCAGAAATTTGGTACCGAGGGGATTTTTAATCGATATACCTTCCTTTTATGAAATGACGCCCGCTCAGCTACTCACATATTTTGCGAAGTTGCAGAATTTCCCAAACGACCAAATTGAAGACCGAATGAATAGGTTGCTGAGACTTTTTAACTTATATGAATGGAAATATGAAAATGTTGAAGACTTCTCAAAGGGGATGAAGCAGAAGCTTGGGATTATTCAAGCTATAATCCATGATCCTGACTTTATTATCCTCGATGAACCGCAGACGGGACTTGATCCGAAAGCACGAATTGAAGTACGCAGGTTTATTCGCGGACTCCAAAAGCAAGGAAAAACCATCTTTGTAGCCTCACATCTCCTCCATGAAATTTCAGAAATCTGCGATAAAATCGCCCTAATTAGCTACGGAAAGATAATTGCCTTTGATACCATTGAAAAACTAGAAGTGAAATTGAGAACAAATGAGCTCCTATTCCAAACTCTCCAAGAGATTACTCCTGATAAATTAGGACCAATAATCAAGAAATTAACCACCAAACTTGATCCATATTTAGATAAAGACTTGGACCCTAAAATATCGAAGATCCCCGTGTATTATGACTCAAAAGATAAAGAATTTGTAATGTATTATGACGGAAAGCGCGAGTCCAGGGCAGATATTCTGAAGATCCTAATGAATGAATTTCCGGAATTCGAGTTAATCTCCTTTTCTCAGCCACGCACCTCGCAATTAGAACGGATCTATGAACAAATGATTGGGGATCAAGGTCAAAAAGAAATGAATGAGCGGAGGATGAAATAAAAATATGAATACGAACATTTTGGAACGATTATATTTGGGAATAAAACCTATTGGACATACCTTTATCTTCGAATTAAAGAAGCAATGGAAGAAATTCGTAGCGTTCTCGATTATTACTGTGGGATTGATTTTTCTTGCAAGCTGGCTTCCCTATGCACTTTTTCCGGGAAATTCTCTGCCCGCAATCCAAACCGAATTCTTTAGGATAAATCAGAATTTTCTGTCGCTTATTTTAATCTTCGCGAATTGTTTCTTCTTTTCGGGAATAATTTGCTCCGAATATGATAAAGAGACTGGATTTATCCTCTTTCCGAAGATAAATAAATACAAACTCATCGTGGGAAAATATATAGGAAGCTATGTATTTGTAATGGGAATTACTGGCGTATTTTATTTTACTTTGGGTATGTTAGGTCTATTTTACTACGGCGGACCACTTGACATACGATTATTCCATTCCTTCGGGATAGCACTTTTGTATATTCTCGCCGTCAGCAGTTTCATCACATTTTTCAGCTCGTTCATGAAAAAAGAGAATATGACCATCGTGACCACAATTCTAATACTGTTGATTGGGTTTAATGTGATTTCTCAATTTGTCGTGTTGGCGAATCCAGACATTGAGCCACTCTATTCATTACAATATGCTGGGAATTTAATGTCTTCAATTCTATATTTAGATTTTCCTGAAAGTGTGGCAGAACGCTATACACAAATCGAAGTCAGAAACTTTACCTTTAGAACGTGGAACACTCCAACTATCATAGCTGGAGTCAGCATTATGCTGGTATATACTTTCCTTAGCTTACTATTAGCGGCAATTATATTCAAAAGGAGGCAGTTATAAAATGAGAACTAATGACTTTCGAAAAAAACGATGCTTAAAGGCAATGTTTGCATTTTTTTGGATAACATTTGGCTTGCTAATCCTTCCCATACTGGTTTCAGCGACGAATTATCCTGTATCGTTGCAAAAAGGAACAATACGGCAAAAAGTGGATTTTTATAATAAGGATATTTGGAATAATACTGTTAGTAGTATTTCTGGTCCAGAAAACTTTCTCAATTTTGGTGGGGAAGCTAATATAACTGGTGCTGAAAGTAAATACGTTGTGAGGGCATGGTATGAAGAAACTTGGAATACGTCTGATGTCTTTGGAAATCTATTTATGGTTAATATCTCATCTCCATTGCATAATGCAACTGAAATAAACCAAAATTATACTACTACCTATGAATTAAACCTAATTTTAATAAGTAAATGGAGTTTCAATTCATCAGTTTTACCTGAAAATGCAACTTTGCCGAATAGCTTCCTTTATATTGTGAAGGACCCAACTGGATTTAAACAGATGCTAAGTGATTATAATACATATGCTTCTAAATCTAGTGATCCATTTCTGTTTAATATCTCAACCGAAGATTTTATATATCGCTTATTTAAAACTCAATTCGGCGTTGGGGCTCCAATAGATGGCTATTTATCTGAGATGGTTGATGAACTAAATAATGAAAACGTTACAAGTGAAGTAAACACTTTAAGCTTGAAATTACGTGGAGAAGGTAACTATTCCGTCCAAATCTCTTTTGATAGTATGGGTTTACAATCAAGTATTTCCTTTTTGGACAGTGATAATAACATATTCTATAAAATCATCACGTATGATACGGAATGGACGGTATGGTTAACCATAGGTATTTTTGGTACAGGAATAATCGCTGTGGTAATATATGCATTTTACAGACGAAGACAACGAATAAAACAGTTTGAAGAATCTCTGGAACGCATGAAATCTTAAATCTTATTTTTTCTTTCTTTTTGATTTTTACTAATTTTTCCGATTAAAGATTCTTTAAAGTCCATTTCCGCTGAGTGTCCTAATAGTTTAATTGTATAGAATTAAAAATAAAAAAATATGAAATTTATTCCAAGCCCTCATCGGGACCAAAAAGTTTACGTTTAGTTTTATATCGTCCGTACTGCTTAGTGAGTTCGATCATCATATCCATCCGCTCAAATGGAGTTCCTCGATTAACTCCTCCCCCTGTAGAAAGAACATATCCGCTTCCGGGACCGTAAGTGATAATATTTTCGATAATATGTCGTTTTACCACCTCATCATCTGGTTCCCTCAACATAACATCTCTTCCGGGAATTTGTCCTACGAGGGTAAACCGATTTTCCGCGTTCATGACTCTCTCTTTTGCTTCTTGATGGGGTCCCCACTCTTGACCGTGAAACATCGCGTAGCCCCAATTACCGATTTCATCTAGAAAATGGTCGCTCTTATTCTCGGAATGATAAAACATAGCACCCGTCATTTCCGACAGCTCCTCGCATAGTTGGGTATGATAAGGAGCGAAAAATTCATCTACATATTTTTTTCGCATGAAGCCACTAACATGATCCGCCACGAGAATGATGGTGGCATATCCCCCTATAAGTTCAATCCATTCTTTTTGGAATTTTATCACGACTTCAGTGCACTTCTTCAATAATGTATGAATGATGTCTGGTTTTTGAACCATATGAAGCAAAAATTTGTCATATCCGTAGATTAAAGCCGCCAATTCTACAGGACCGAACTCTCCAGTGCCAGCAGGTTTAATACCAGATTCTAAGGAATATTCAATCTTTTCTAACCATTTTCCCGTTCCCGGTTTATCCCACATGGTTTCTGGTACTTCCAGATCGTCTATTTCTTTAGGCGATTGGATTGCTCGTTCTAACACAGAAGGAATCAAATCCTCTGGTTCCATTAATTTACATCCTAATGCTTGCGCAACGGCATAAGGCTGATATATCGACACCGCACAATAAGCATCGGAAAATCGCTCTTTAAAACGTTCGCCTGTTTCCATCTGTAAATCTACATCATTAAGATATTCTTTCACTCGTTTATCTGCAAAATCTGCCATGAGATCAAATTCGGGAAAAAATAGTACTGGAACGCGGTCTGGCTTTAGATAAGCCATCGACTTCAGCATCCGAGCAGCGGGGTTTAATTCTCTTTTTGGAGACATTTTCTTCTTCTAATATTATGTTTTTTTTTGCATTTTTTTATTATCAAGATCGAGATTTTTATAAGATAAATACTAACTGCAAGCTATAAGCTTTAGTAATAGTATTTGATTTTGTTCATTTTAAACTCTTTCTCTTAATCTTTTTATTTTCTAGATAAAAAATTATTTATTGAATTGGGAATATTCCTATTCATCTCAAATAGGTATGATAGGGATAAAAGCACTGTTTGTATCCTAGCATATTTTCTTTTTAGTGAAGTAAAATAATGAGTAAAAAACCTAATATTGTATTTATTTTTGAAGACCATAAAGCTTATTACGGGCATGGGCAATTAGGAAAAGGTGGGAAAATCCATAAACCAAATTTCGAGCGTATTGCAAATGAAGGAATGGAATTTACCAATTCCTATACTGCATGCCCACTCTGTGGACCTGCACGGAGAACAATTCTTACGGGCGTATATCCTCATAATCACGGAGAAATTAAAAATGAGTCAAACGAAGAATATACATATGAGATGTATTTTGATAAATTAGCTGAGCAAGGTTATAAGAATTATTACTTTGGTAAATGGCATGCGGGACGGGGTACTGCACTCGATTTTGGATGTGAAGGATTTTCTGTACCCGGATATGGGAATCCATACATGACACCCGAATATGAGAAATATTTAGAGGAAAACGATTTAGAATATATTCAGGTACGAATCCAAAAGAATTTCGATGATCCTATTTCAAAACACCTCGGGATTGAAGAGGGAGAGTTATATGAGCCTCGATTCCCTGCTTATTCAGAATATGTTTCAGGGATAATGACCACACCAAAAGAGACTCATGAAGCTTTTTTCCTGACAAATATGGCTTGTGAGAAGCTTCGCGAGATTGCAAAGGAGGGAAATAAGGAGCCTTTTCATATGCGAATTGATTTTTGGGGACCTCATGAACCTTATTTTGCCCCCCAAGAATATATTGATATGTATGACCCCGAAAAGATCCCAGAACATCCCAATTTCATAGATAATTTGGATACAAAACCAGAAATATATAGGCGACAAAATGGCGATCTTATTAGTGAAGATAAGCATCTTATTTTGCCGAATCCATTGCCGTGGTCAGAATGGCAGAAAATATTAGCTGTAAATTATGCGGAACAAACCTTAATAGATGAAGCTGCGGGTATTTTCCTTGATACTCTGGAAGAGTTAGGATTGGCAGATAATACTATTATTGTATGGGCCGCAGATCACGGTGATGCGGTAGCATGTCATGGAGGACATTTCGATAAAGATGCTTATATGCCTCAAGAAGTAATCAGGGTTCCCTTGGCGATTAAATGGCCAGGAGTGGTGACTCCAGGACAAAAATGCGAGAAATTTGTAAGTAATGTGGATTATCCCCCAACGTTTCTAGATTTCGCGGGCACTAAATTTTCCAATCCGATCGATGGTGAAAGCTTAGAGCCTCTATTAAAAAACAGAGAAGCCGACTGGAAAGAGGAGCAATTTTGCGAGACTCATGGTCATTTTACTACAATAGTGGCAAGGGTTCTTATCACGGAAAGATACAAATATATCTATAATGATGGATATATGGACGAGCTTTACGATTTGAAAGAAGATCCTTTTGAATTGCATAATTTAGTCAATAAAGAGGATTTTAGCCATTTATTGGAAGATATGAAAACGCGGCTACAACAATGGCGGGATAAAACCGGAGATAAGGTTAAATTTGATATGATAAAAGGAAAACGATTAAAATAAAAAATTAATTAAAGAGAGATGATAATATGAGCAAAAAACCAAATATTATTTATATTTTACAAGATCATCATGCGTATTATGGACATGGGAAAATGTTCGGAGGCCCCGAAGTTCAGCGACCAAATTTGAAAAGATTTGCAGCACAAGGCGTCGAATTCACTAGAGCATATACTGCATGTCCGTTATGTGGACCAGCACGAAGGACTATGCTTACCGGGTTATACCCCCACAGTCATGGAGAGATTAAAAATGAAACTAACCATAAATATGATAAGGAACTTTATTTTGAAAAACTAAAGCAAGAGGGGTATGAGTTATATTATTTCGGTAAGTGGCATGCAGGAAAAGGAGTTCCAATGGACTTCGGATGTAAAGGATTTTCAACTCCTGGATATGGAAATCCGTATATAACTCCAGAATATAAAGAATATCTGAAAGAACATGATTTACCTCATTTTGAAGTAAAAATTGAGCATAGTCTCTTAGATCCAAATCATAATTATACAAAAGTACTTGACGTCTATGAAGGAGAAACTCACTCACCGAGTTTTATAAGTTCTTCGGAACATGCTTCGGGTATAATGACAACCCCAAAAGAAACACATGAAACGTTTTTTATTTCGACGCTTGCTTGTGATCAACTTGAAAAAATTGCGAATTCTGGAAATACGCGTCCATTTCACATGAGAGTGGATTTCTGGGGCCCTCATCAACCATATTATGCTGCCCAAGAATACTTTGACTTATATGATCCCGAATCGATACCAGAATATCCCAGCTTCAGAGAGGATCTCAAGGACAAGCCAGAAATATATAAAAAAGATGTGAATTATCCCACCGCCGAAGATGGGGAACTATTATATCCTAATCCGTTACCTTGGTCAGTATGGCAAGAAATCATAGTAGCTAATTACGCCCAGCAAACTCTAATGGATGAGGCTATTGGAAAAATACTCGATAAATTAGAAGAGCTTGGATTAGAAGAGAACACAATGATAATTTGGACATCTGATCATGGTGATGCTCTGGCATGTCATGGAGGACACTTTGATAAGGACGTGTATATGCCCGAAGAGATGATTCGGATTCCGTTTTTTATTCGATTTCCGGGTAAAATACCGGAGGGAATTAAGACGGAGAAATTGGTAAGTAATATTGATGTCGCTCCCACGATCCTAGATGTCGCGGGAACAAAATTCTCTGAACCAGTTCATGGTCGGAGTGTTTTATCCATCTTTAATGAAGGCAAAAATAACTGGCGTGAGGATTTAATGTGTGAGACGAATGGCCATATCACTAAACATCTTGGACGAGCTCTCATTTATAATGAATCTAAATACATCTATAATGAAAATGCGTTAGATGAGCTTTATAATTTGGAAGAGGATCCCTATGAACTTCATAACCTATTCCATAATGAGGAATACAAGGAGATCTTATCTGAAATGAAAAATAGATTAGAGAACTGGAGAAACAAAACTAATGATGACATTACTCTTGATAATATAAAAGGAAAAAGATTGAAAAGATGAATATTCTTTTTTATTTAAATCCAATCGATTTTCAATTCTTCTCTCGGCGGGATTCTCTGATATGTGGCAGTGGGATATCCAAAAGCTAGCGAATAACCCACACGATGATCTTTCGGGATGTTTAAAAGCTTTTTAATTTTTTTTGATCTATTTGAAAAATAGGTTAGATATCCTAAGGAACATGTCCCTAAGCCTAACAATTCAGCACCCAACATAATTTGAGCTGCTGCAATAGAGGCATCTTCTGAAATCCCTCCTATTTTCGCCTCACCATGAATACTGATGAGTTGACCATTCCAACACCAAAAATCAACCCCTTCCTCAACTTTTTGCAAGATCCATTTCGTTTGCGGCAACATTTCAATTGATTGTTCTAGACCTCTTTCTGACATCTGTGTTTTCAATATTTCTCTTCCTCGCTCCTCTTCAGCTAAGTTGACAAACATTTTCATTTGGTTATTCAACTCTTTTGAAATTTGAGAAACAATTTTCTTATCGGTCACCACTGAAAAATATAAATTCTGAGTGTTTTTAGCCGTGGGAGAATACCGCGTCAGGTTGAGAATTTTTTCAATCTCACTTTTTGGAACTTCTTTATCTTTAAATTGTCTTCGCGATCTGCGCAATAAAGTCAGATTTTTAAATGATTCAAAGGAAGGTATGTTTTGTTGGAGACCTGTAACTTTCTTCAGTTCTGCTTTTTCGTACTTTTTTAGATGAATTGCTTGGACTGGGCATATAGCGACGCAATGCCCACATTCGATACATGTATCTTCGAAGATACTTGCTATTTTTAGAATTTCATCATCTATATAATACAATTGAGCGGGACAAGCGCCAATACACGCTTTACATTTCGTACATTTTTCTCTGTCTACTTCAATAAGAGAATTACTTATATTTTCCATAGATAATTCATCTATGATTTTATCCAATATAATGTTATTTACATTCAGATATCAAAAATCAAATTACAATTAAGCGAAAAAAATAGAAAAAAATAGAAATTGCTTTAGGCCATCCCTTCTCTTAATCAGATTCATCCTTTTGGAGGTTTTTAAGTACTAGCATCTCGATAAGTTGATTAATACGTGGTACCATAGCAGAGGGATTGGGTAAATCTCCTTCAGAAAGAAGACAGTTTTCGAATAATTGAATCACGATGGGTTTAATCATTTTATTATCATTGTTTTCGTTATAGACCTGAATCAAGTTCTGAATAATCGGATGATTTGGATTGAACTCAAGAATCTTCTTAGGAATGTTGGATTTTTCTCCAGAGAAGGTCTGTGTCCAATAACGCATTGCTCGTTGCTGACTCGAAGTTGGACCTCCCGCAGGATTAGCCAATCGACAAGGACTACCGTATAATTTATCTGAAGTTTTTGCCTCAACTATCTTATCTTCTAATATTGATTCTACATAATCCAAGAATGATTTCACTTCCTCGGAAACTTTCTTTTCGTTTTCTTTTTCCTCTTCCTTCTCTTCACCTTCTTTTTCCTCTTTTTCAGCCACATCTATCGGAGAGAACTGAATATATTCCATTTCTTTCTCTTCTCCTTCACCTTTTTCTATTTTATAATCGTTCATATTCATCATCAAGAAATTATCGACGGGTTGGTCAAAAAGGATTACTTCGAGATCATTTTCCCTATAATATCCAAGGTGGGGCGACATCTTCATTGTCTCTAAATCTTCTCCAACTAAATAGAATATTTTTTCTTGATCCTCCTTCATTCGATCAACATACTCTTGTAAACTAATCAGTTCATCATCCTTGGTCTTTGAGGTTTTCACACGGATTAAATCTTTAAGTTTGTCCTTACGTGCGACATCTGAGATTATCCCTTCCTTGATAAAATGGTTAAATTCATTCCAAAAGGTCATATATTTTTCTTTATCTTTTTCTGCAAGATCCTTCAATTCTCGGATAAGTTTTTTTACAATCAAGCCGCTCATCTTCATCATTAACCTATTCGACTGGATAGTCTCTCTGGAGATATTTAATGGGATATCTTCAGATTCGAGAACACCCTTCACAAATCTCATCCACTGTGGAACAAGCTCCTTACAATTTTGCATTATCATCACATTCTTGGAATATAATGCTAATCCGTAGTCGGTTTCTGGTTGGAGAATGTCTTGTGAAGGAGATTCAGGAATATAGAGAATAGAGCGAAATCGTACGCGACCACTCACTTGATAATTGATAACGTGTAAGTAATCATCATATCGATTTGATATATAGTGGTAGAATTCCTTATACTCCTCTTCGGTGATCTCATCTTTCTTTTTCTTCCATATTGGCTCGACTTGATTAACTGGCTCCTTTTCTTCTCCTTCTTCTTCCTCTATTTCTTCTTCCTCCTCTTCTTTCTCCTCAACTTTTATTTTCCCAGTTTCGGGAGTTGTACCTTCTTCGAGTTCATAAATATAGATTGGAAAGGGTACAAAGTTTGAATATTTCTTTATGATTCTCTGAAGGCGAAACTCGTTTAAATATTCCTCCTCTTCTTCATTTAAGTATAGAATAACATCCGTTCCCCTTTTTTCCTTTTCTACTGTTTTGATGTTAAACTTCCCTGTTCCATCGGATTCCCATTCATAAGCATCCTCTTCTTTTAAATAGGATTTGGTTCGCACCTTTACATTATTTGCGATCATAAATACAGAATAAAATCCGATTCCAAATTGTCCGATTATATCTAAGTCTACCGTTTTTTCTTCCTTATCTCTCATTTCTTGTAGCTTTTTAATGAATTTCTCTGTACCGCTTCCCGCTATCGTGCCTAAATCATTAATGAGCTCATTCTTGCCCATCCCAACTCCATAGTCTCGTACCGTGATCGTGTGCTCATCTGGATTAAAATAGATTTCAATACGCAACTCTTCATCGGGATCTTCGATATCTCTATTCGTTAATAGAATAAATTTAATTTTCTTAAGCGCGTCCACCGCATTGCTGACCAACTCTCTCAGAAATATCTCTTTATGTTTGTATAAGGACTTGCTTAAGATATCAAGTAATTTTTTAATTTCCGCTTGAAATTCATATTCTTGCTCGCTCATATATAGAAAAATTAAATTTGATTTTTAAAAATTATTTTAATATTTTTAAATCAAGCTACAAAAACAACCCGATTATCAATCAGATAATAGATAATTTTATAGAAATAGAAAATTCATTAATCTTTAACTAACACTATTAGAAGATATGATTTGAAATGGGATTCAAAGAACGAACAAATAATTTTGTAAATAGTATTCCAACTTTGGAGAAAACTAAAGCTATAAAATATATTTTCCTCGGATTATTGTTAATAATTATCTTTGGATTGATAGCGGGTATAAGCTCTTCAATCGCTAACGAGGCAGGAAATTGGAAAACGATGGCTGATAATATAGCTCAAATACAATTGAGTGAAGGAATTATTAATAATACTCAGTATAATAATATTAGAATAAGTAATTGGCAAATTTGGCATGCATTGCAACTCCAGGAGACTATTTTAGCTAATATAGCTAAAGTAGGTGTAGATATTGGTTTGATATTAATTTCTATGGGATTTATAAGCTTTGCAGTTAATGAAAATTTAGATCCTCGAACAAGGTTTATTTCTCTGATACTCTCTGGAGTTATACTCTTAGTAATTCTATTCACTACATTGTTTACTAGTATTTCCCTTACAATCGCATAAATCTATTAAAATTTTTTTTTTCCTACTATTAATATATTCTAATTAAAAGAGAAATCAATCTAAGAATGGTTTGTTTTTGAGGTTAAATACGTTTCTATTTTTCAGTGCTCTCCATCGCCATCCCAGGTTAGCAAACAGTTTAAACATTCCCATCGGAATAGTTTGTTCGGATACCAATTCCTTTGCCTCTTGGGAGATTGGGTTATCATCAGATAAATCCCTACCAGCCATTTTTAAGCCTTTTTTAAGAGATTCAATCATTCTCCCTATTTCCTCGAGATCACGACCATGAATGACCTCACCACCTCCAAATTGTAAGCCTCCTTTCCATTGAAAGCCCATATCCTCCGCAAAATTCTTACAAATTTTCATAGCAAGATCGATTTGAGAAGCCTCGGGAAAGCCTGAATTGGAGATCGCTATAAGACTTTTATTCTGCGGCTCGTGTAGATTATCCTTTTTTTCATAAATAATCTCCATGAATTTAATCACCGGTGCGGGCAAATGGTCAACATACAATGGAAATGAGATGATAATTAGATCTGTCTTGTTTATTACATCAAATATATAATCGCGTTTTTCTTCTCCCACAACCAGTCGATGGGTATATTCTTTTGTCAGTGAAAATTTCTCATTATTCATCTGTCTCCATAAAAACATTCCCAAAGATTCAGATGTGCTATTAGCTGCCCTAGGGCTTCCTATTAACAATAAAATCTCTCGTCTATCGCTCATAGCCTGTTCTTAACCTCCTTTATAGTATTTTGAAGCTGTGTTTTGAATTTTGAGAGATCCCCATTCTGAGTAAAGACAAGTGCATGAAAGATATCCCCCTCCATATTTAAAGCGTTTCGCTGAGTCAGTTCTTTGAATATGCCTTCCTTTTCCTTATCAATATGGTTCAAATATCCTATAAAAATTTTAGAGGCAATCTTCTCATATCTCTGCTTATGATGAATCTCCCCATTTACTTCCTTGAAAAATGGCAAAATATTAGGGATAAATCTATCGACTGCTTTTTTGAGTTCATAAGAATAGCCTCCGAATGTGATGGGAGTTATAAGAATAATCAGATCGTTATTGACCATTTGTTTGGTTATTTCTCGTCCAAAATCATCGATTCGGCATATTCCAGGAGTTTTTAACCAGCAATCGAAACATCCTTGACAAGGTGTAATTTGTTTGTCTGCAAGAAGGATATAAGTTGTTTCACTCTGAATTTCCTTCAGAAATTCCTTCACAATTGAATAAATTTCCTCTTGAATGGGGTTCTTCGGTTTGGAACCGTCTAATATTAAGGTTTTCATTTTTTTACTAAATTGTAATTTTACCTACTAACTAAATGAAGTATTTGTCTTTTATTAAAAGATGGGAGACCATTGCTTAAGAATCTCATAAAAATTTTAGAAAAACCTAATCTCTATAGTGCTCTTTAGAATTGATGAAAACCTCTAAGCATAAACTATAAAATATGAAACATATAATTTCAACTAAGCAACTAAAATAGTTATGGTTAATGAAGAAAATGGAAAACCCAATTAACGTATTCCAACTGAAAGGTTCTGAGTATGAAATGGGAGTTAAACAAGGAACTTATTTTAAACATGAGATTAACGAGTTATATATGAAACTCACGTCTTCAGAAGAATTTTTAGCATTAAAACCATTCCTTATTCCTACATTCTTGTATAAAGGTTTGGCAACGATTATATCTTCGGGAATGATTAAAGGTTCAATACAAGAACATTTTCCCTCTCAATGGAGATTTCTGGAAGGTTTAACTGAAGGTGCGGATATCTCACTTAGAAAACTTCTATTTTTGCAAGCTATTGATGCGCTTGGGACCCAAATTACCAATTATAAAATAGAAGAGAATATCTCAACATCCTTTAATCATTGTAGTGCGGTTGGCGTAGTCGGATCCAAGAGTAGAACGGGGGGAGTCTTAATGGTTAAGAATTGGGATGGTCCGGAATTTCTGGCTGAGTATACCATATTTAGAAGTATCACCCCTTCGGGAGAACGATTCTCAACAATCGGTTCGGGAGTAGCTGGGCTGGTCGGAATTAATAATGGGATGAACGAAAAAGGACTTTCTATAGTATATAATTATGCATACCCAAAAGACATCGGAGATAAGGGCGTTCCCGCTATGATAATTATCAGAGAAGCATTAGAAACTTGTACCACAGTGAAGGAAACTATAGCCCTTTTTAAGAAATATCCTCGAATCGGTGGATCGAATGTAATGGTCGCAGATAAAGAAGGAGATTTAGCGGTCTTGGAGATTGGACCCTCTAATGTAGAAGTTCGCCGTGAAGGCGATGATGAAGAAAAGGATTGGCTAGTATGTACTAATCATTATCTCACTCCCGCTATGAAAAAATTAGAAGTCTCCCGGGATGCAGTATACAACGAGAATGCTGCCGAAGCGTTTCGTGGAAAACTAGTCCATAAAACTTCGCTCCTACGATATCAAAATGCGCGTGAGATTTTGAAAAAT
Organism: Promethearchaeota archaeon; assembly: GCA_014730295.1. Next base: position 13,559 of record WJIN01000179.1, read on the forward strand.
GATTCTCCGGAACAAATTTCCTTAGATTTTCTTAATAATAAAATTCAATGCAGCCATGGGAGTGAAAATAAACCATCGGAATTTACCTTCTGTAATCACGGGGTAATAATCTCCACTGGGTTTGGGGTAATGTTAGATGTGGATAATGAGCAATTTTATGCCGCTCTTGGAAAACCCTGCAAAGAAAAGATGCAAAATTTAAGTAAGATAATGCAATGAGATAAAATTACCTTTCTTTAATTTTTATTTATTTAACATCATAAGAATTTTCTAATGATTCTACGAATTCTATTATCTGATAAAATGCTGACTTATAATGATTCATTATGCATATTCCTCCCTGAATTTTTTAACTCATCATGGAGTTTGTGCATATTAATAATTATTTCTTTCCGAGTCAATTCAGGATTTTTTTGTTTTTCTCGCTTAATAGATTCCTGCAAATTAAATTCATAAATTTCGAGAAACATTTCTTCTAAATCCTTCAGAGAGGTTTTTTCCATTAGTAAAATACTACCTTCAAAATCTCTTATTTGTTTTCTAATTTTTATCTTACTTTTCAAATCTCACACCAATATCTCTATGATGAAGGATTTCACACTACATCGTTTTTCTTACATATATTAATAATTTTATAAATATATAAAATCTAACTTACTTATTTTAACCTTTTTATGATAATATTAATGATTTTAAAGGGAGATAAACCTTCACACTCCACAGTTATTTCAGCATACTTTTTATAGAGCGCTATTCTCTCTTGATATAATTCGGGGAGAGAAAATGATTTCAATCCAACAATTCCTCTAGATTCTTTGTTATTTAATCGTTCTCTTAGAACTTTTAAAGGCAAATCTAAAAATATAATAGTTGAAATCTGATTTAGTTTTTTCATTACTGTCTTAGAATAGATTACAGAACCACCCGGAGAAATAACACAATTTTGCAAAGGAAGTAATTCTAAAATCGTTTCTTCCTCAATTTCACAGAATTTTTCATTACCTTCGGTATCTATGATATCTTGGAGGTTCCTCCCTTCTTTCTGTTCGATATAATCATCAATATCGATGAAATTGAAGTTTAGTTCATCTGCCAGTAATTTGCCGATAGTTGATTTTCCCGATCCCGGCATTCCAATAAGGGTGATATTTTCAAACCTTTTCATATCTCTTCTCACACATATTGATATCTTAGTATAGGTTTACAAAAGGGGGAAAAATGGCTTAAATAGTTCCATAATACTTATATATTCGGTTAGCAAATAAGATTATTATATAATTACGATAAATTGATAGAAAATCATCAAAATATTCTATTGAAAACAATTTTGTGTGAAGGGAAAAAAAATGGTAAAGTTTGAAGATATAGAGGAAATCGGAAAGAAATGGGCGAATGAATACTGCGAGGCGTTAAATAATAGTGAAGCATACGAAGAGGCAGCAAAAGGATGGGGTATTGATTTTGATGGCTCGATGTTATTTGTAATGGAACCCTCGGGAGAAATTGAGGAGGGTGTATCAGCATTTTTGGATTTAAAGGATGGAAAATGTTTGGGAATCCAGATCCTACAACCAGGAGAAGAACCTCCTCGAGATCCCATCATGACCTTAAAGGGCTCATTTCTGTTATGGAAAAAATTAGCCTTTAAAGAAATTGACCCCATTCAAAGTTTGATGTCTGGGAAATTAAAATTGGAAGGAGAGATGTCCCTCGCGATGCGATATGCCAGAGCCGCTATGGAGCTTGCCAATGCAACCCAAGATACCGATACGACATTCTTTACAAAATTTGATCTGGGAGAAGAGACTGAATGAGGTGGAAAAGAATATGACTGATTATGAACAGCAGATCGATTATTCAATGCCGCGACAAAACGGATTATTCCCTCCTCCACCGTATGAATATCCTGACATGCGTGCGATAGTGGTCCTCTTTCAATGTAAGGCGGGAATAAAAGAGAAATATCTCCCTCCAGAACTAGAACCGATTGAATATGGCTTTGATGCGATTTTTATTTCAGACTATCCTGACTCCAGCGTTGGGCCTTACTTTGAAAATCTTATTGTATTGAACTGCAAATACAAAGACCAACCGGGAGCGTTCGTGTTTAATATCTATGTTACAACAGAAGAGGCATTAACCGCGGGAAGGGAGATATGGGGATATCCGAAAAAGTTGTGTGATATTAAACTTTCTCAGATTGAAGAGAAGGACGGCAAGAAAAAAGTCTATGGAAGCCTTACTAGAAAAGATATCACATTTCTTGAAGTGGAACTCAATGTGTTGGATGATCCTCCAGGTATGGATCCCCAAGGGATGATCGAAAATATGCCGCTTTATAATTTAAAGCTAATTCCCGATGTTTCTAGTAATTCCACTCCGGCATTACGGCAATTAACTGAAACGAATATGAAATATAAAGATTTTACTACACAATTTGGAGCAGAAACAAGCTATATTAAATCCAAATATTCAAAATATGATATATGTCATGAACTTCTCAAGGATGCGAATACAAATTTAGGTGGCTTTTATATTGAATGCACTCAAATCCTTCCAAATGGGAAAATTTTGGAATAAAACTTAATCCGAAGTTAGTTTTATTGTTTATTTTATAAGGTTATACTAATTAATAGGTGAAAGTTATGAACGCGATACGAAATGCATTTGAAGAGATAGAAAATATTGTTGGAACTAAATATGTGACTGATTCAGAACCCATCTGTTATTCATATTCGATGAATTGTGATACGGTCCTTCAAGGAATCCCTGAGATTGTAGTAAAGCCCAATTCTTCAGATGAAGTAGCGGGAATTTTGAAAGTTGCCAATAAATATAAAACAAAGATTATCCCGCGAGGAGGTGGCGCAGACCTCACTGGAGGAGCGAAACCTATTGGTGATGGAGGCATTATTGTAGACATTACGCGGATGAATCAGATTTTAGATGTCGATGAGGAGAATCATATCGTTACTGTAGAATGTGGGATTTCGTGGAGTGAATTATGTGCGCAATTAAAAAAAGTGGGAGCAGGATATTACACCGGTTCTACGGGTCCGGGCTCTGGGTTTTCTGCCACTATTGGAGGCGGACTGTCAAATAATACCTTAGGAGGCGGGGGTGCTGCGATGTATGGTAATGTGACTGAGCAATGTGTCGGATTAGAGGTTGTTCTTCCAACGGGCGAGATAATTTATACGGGAGCGAAAGCCAATTCATTCTGCGAAAAACCATTCACTCGGTTTGGATTAGGACCCGATTATTCCGGACTATTTCTAGGAGATGTAGGCATCCATGGTATTAAAACAAAAGCTTCGCTTAAATTATATCCTATCCCTGAATATGCTGCTTATAGCACCTATGAGATTAATGACAATCAAGAGAAGAAAGAATATATAAAGGCAATGGAGGTTATGCAAAAATGGCAGCATAAGCATCTTCCATTACACGATTATTACTATTATACCAAAGGATATACCAAACTCCTTACCACGTTTCAGATCAAGAAGAACTTAGCAAACATGGGAGTAGACGGTAGTGTGATGTTCTATACCACGGTCGCGGATACCCAAAAGGCGTTAGAGAACTCGGTTGAACAAATTGAGGGAATCGCTGAGAAAGGAGGATTGAAAAAGCTTGGAGATACAGTAGAAGAGGGGAACCTCGGGAAATGGTTTTATGAAGAAGACGGGCGATGGCAATGGGCGCACATCTATTGGGGTTTATATGGTCCAGAAGGGACGAGCTTAGGAACGTGCCTAAAGTGCCCCACATATCAATTACCAGATTATATTCACCTCTATGAGGATTGGGCAAATCGGAACCGAGAAAAATTCTGGAGCGTGGGAGGCGGTGGAGCGAATTTTATTGTGATCGGATGCCATCCTTGCTATATAGACGTCACTGGAGGAATCACGCTTCACACCGACATCAAAAACAGAGAAATTTATTATGAACTTTGGGAAGATCTTCTCCTATCTCAAATTAAAGATTTGGGGGCTATACATTATTGGATGGGTGAAATTATTGGTAAAGCTCTAGTTGATTCCGGAGCTTTATCAAAAGAATATTACGATTTTATGATCTCGATTAAAAAAGCCCTTGATCCAAACGGCATTATGAGCCCCGGTAAATTTTATCTGAATAGAGCTTATGGAGGTGGTCTGAAATAATGAGCGGAAATAAATCTGAGAATCAATTAAAGAATTTAGAAAAGGTGAAAGATGCGGCATTATCTTGTGTGCATTGTGGACAATGCAGGGTGGCAAATTGGCCAATCCGAAATTTCTATTACGTATGTCCCGTCTATAAGTCCCAAACCACCCCTCAATTCGACACGTATTTTGCGCGTGGAAAAAATATCATCTTAAAAGGATTATTATGGGAAGATTTGGAATTAAGTAAAGAAATTACAGAGCTTTTCTCTCAATGTTCTCTGTGCGGGGCCTGCGAAGAGTTTTGTCATAACGCTATGAACCAGAGTTTTGATTTTCCAACTCATAGATGGACTAGTATGGTCGAGGTCTTTGAAGCATTACGCGCGGATTTAGTGGAAGCTGGTTTCGCTCTGGAATCACATGCTTTAATGAATAAAGCATTATCAGAAAAATTAAATCCTTACGATCGGGAAAAAGGGGAAAAAAATGCTTGGATTGAGCAACTCGATTTTGAAGCGAAAGATGCCTCCAAAGAACCCGTCGATGTTCTTTATTACGTCGGCTGTACAGCCGCGCTTACCCCCAAAATTCAAAATATTGCTATTTATACCTCCAAAATATTGCATAAACTTGAGATAGATTTTGGAGTATTAGGAGAAAATGAGATTTGTTGTGGTAGTGTAGCCCTCAGAACTGGAGATAGGAAGGCATTCGGAGATATATCTGGAAAAAATGTCGCGCTTTTCAGAGAATTGGGAATTAAAACAATAATCACGAGCTGTGCCGGTTGTTATAGAACCTTAAAAAAGGATTATGGTAAAAAATTAGATGGAATAGAAATCTATCATACAGTAGAATTCTTACAAAATTACTTTCAAGAAAACAATATTTCACTCAAGAACCTAGGAATTAGAACAACCTATCACGATCCTTGCCATATTGGGCGACATATGGGAATGTATGAAATTCCACGAAATTTATTGACAGAGGTATCATCACCGAGTGAAATGCAGACTAACCGACAAGGGGCAATGTGTTGTGGAGCAGGTGGCGGATTGCGAAAAGGGAATGGAAAACTATCCTTAAATCTGGCTAAGAACCGCGTTAAGGAAGCTATGGAAACTGGTGTCGAAAACCTTGTAAGTACTTGTCCATTTTGTTACCGAAATCTCTCCGATGCGATACAGGAGCTAAATTCCGAGATGAGAATGATTGACTTAGTCCAATTAATCTATGAATCTCTATGAGTTTCTATTAAACAATTCCTAAAAATGATATTTAGTAGATTAAATCTAAAATCTCTTTTCTAATTAAATTGAACTCAGAACTGGTTCTGTCTCTTGGGCGAACAAGATTGATAGGAATTATTCTTTTGAGTTTTGCTGGTAAAGAACTTAGGACAACAATACGATCTGACAGATACACAGCTTCGTCAATGTTATGAGTAACAAAAATAATAGTTCTCTTCGATTTTTTCCAAATCTCTAAAATATCGTTCTGTAACTTATTTCTACTTTGCGCATCTAAAGAACGGAGGGGTTCATCCAATAGTAGTAAAGTTTGATTAATTGCTAAGGATCTTGCTATAGCAACTTTTTGTCTCATTCCTCCAGAAATATCCTTTGGATAATAATCCTTAAAAGAAGATAATCCAATTAAATCAAGCAAAATTCTAACTCTTTGGTTTTTTTCTTCGTGTTTTACTGAATTGATTTTTAAGCCAAACTTAATATTGTCTTCCACGGTCTTCCATGGAAACAATGAAAATTCTTGGGGAACATACCCAATTTTTTTTGAAGGTGAATTAATAATTTCTCCATCAATTAAGATCCTCCCTGAAGATGCTTCTTCTAAACCTGCTATAATGCGGATGAGAGTAGTTTTTCCACAACCACTTGGTCCTACGATAGTAAGAAATTCATTTTTATATACCTTTAAAGATATGGTATCTAAAACGGGTAACAACACACCATTTGTTCTGAATTCTTTTGAAACGCCCTCAATTTTTAGTTTAATTTCTGACAATTGATTCCCTCCAATGAGATGTATAATTTTCTATGATCTTAATCGAATTATTAAGAGCATACCCAATCAATCCTGTGACCAGCATAGCAGCAAATGTCAAAGCAAAATTTCCAAATTGGGCAGAATATTGAATTAAGTATCCCAATCCAAGAGGTTTATTTAAACCGACTAATTCAGCAGCAATAACACACATCCATCCCACTCCTAAAGATACTCGAACTCCTACAAGAATATAAGGCAATGTTGATGGTAATATTATATGTAAGATGATATCAAATTTATCTGCCCCCAAAGTCTTCGCTACATCAACATGAATTGAAGAGGTATTTTTTACTCCTTCAAAAGTATTAGTTAAAAGAGGAAAAAACGCTCCAATAAATATTATGAATGCTTGAGAAAATAATCCTAATCCAAAAAAAACCAAGGCAAATGGAATCCATGCAAAAGGCGGAATAGGGCGGAAAAGATCCAAAAGTGGAGAGATCATCCATTCTGCTTTCTTAGACACCCCCATTATTACCCCTAAAGGGATTGCCACTATAAGGGCAATGTAAAACCCAATTAATACTCGCCATAAACTAGCGAGAAGATGATCAAATACAGTATAATTAAAATTGTCTCCTTCAAAAGTAATTTTCACTAAAGCTTGAAATACTTGTATAGGTCCAGGAATAACCTTAGATGGAGTGACCCAAGCAATTAAATACCAAATAAATAGAAATAAAAAAATAGTAAATATTGTTAAAAAAATTTTGGTTCTATTTAATTTCATAATTTCACCTCAAGAGTCTAGATATCTAGATTCTAAAAATTCGTAAAAGAATGCAGAACGTCCCTCCGACCATCCATTAATGTTATCGTTTAACTCTACTAATCTATCATAAAACACATTTATTTGTGATTGATATTCAGAAAAATTAAAGATATAACCGATATTATCTAAAGCTGTTTCAATAATCGAATTTTCTTGAATACTCGTGTATTTTTTTGCAATATTGATAAGATCCCCTAAATTTGAAGGTTGCTTCATCCAATTCACTGCTTTTTTATGAATACGAATAATTTTTTCAACAACTTCTGATTCTTTTACCATAAAATCTAATGAAGACGCTATTACACAACAAGGATGATTGGGCCAAATTTCTGAACTATAATACAAATACTTTGCAACTGTATCCGCAGCTTTAGCGTTAAATGGTTCCCATGCTACAAATCCGTCAATACTCCCAATATTTAATTCATTCTCCATATTCCCAACGGATAATACTGGACGATTGACTTCCTCTACTGAGATACCAGAATTATTTAATGCGATTTGAAGAATGAAATCTTGCATATTATTCAATGAGGGAACAGCTATATTGCTTAAATTTGCTATATTGGTAATTAATGGATCATCCCTAACCATTATCGCACTTCCATTTACGTTTACTCCACTGACTACCTTTATTGGGGCATTTTGAGTTAATTTGTGGGCCATTGCTGGAGCTAATCCCAAATATGACATATCTAACCTGCCCGCTTCAAAAGCAACCATTGCTTCGTTCCCGTTAGGAAACCATATAATATCATCACTTTGAATGTCTAAATCTTCGTCTTCAAAATAATGATTTTCTAAAGCGACAAATAATGGTAAATGATGTAGGTCTCCTGAAAGAGCTCCCAATTTGATCGGTGAACTTGAAAAAATTTGATAGAGATAAATACCCGCGAAAATTCCAGAAGAAACAATAATTATTAAGGCAATTATTGATATTAATTTTGTTTTTGAAGATACCATTTTTAAATTATTTCCTCCATTTTTAAAAGAATTATTATTTCTATGACATGGATCAATATCCCGCCTTACATATATATTTAATTCTTATGTCACACAAAAGCTGATCAGTCACATCAATATTTAAATCTAAGTATAAATATTTTTATACTAAATGTCAGATACAAAAAAGAGTCAAAGAAAGTCTGTTCATGCTACTATTTCGGATGAATCTTACGACGTTATTGAAAAATATGAAAAAGAATATGGTTCAAAATCTGGTGTGGTTGACGATGCACTAAAAAAGTTTAAAAAATTCAAAGAACCTAAAAATGCAGACGTAAGAGAAATTTGGTGCAGAGCTCGTGATGAATTGAATATGGTATTAGTAGGAAAAACAACCTTTCTCTCCTATATTAGCGGAGAAGTAAAAGAGGCTTTCAAAAAGAATGTTGCTATAGAAGTTATTGAATGGTTTCTGGGAAAACTTAAAGAGGAAATGAATTTAGAAGAATTTATTCAAGGACTCATGGGTATGTGGCATGTCGCAAACTATTTCTATAAAATTGAATCAGATAAAAATAAAGAGGGATCTTATCAACTTAGATTCAATCATGATCTCAACAAGACCTATAGTAATTATTGGGCAAATTACTTTGAAACTCTCCTCACCGATAACTGGGACTGTTCCGTTGAGAAATTCATTAGAAATGAATCGTTTTATTTGATTATAAAACCAACTTAAATAAATTTTATAAATATTCTTATAAATTACGAATAAAACTGAGCATCCTTCTTAGAGATCTATGATTTAAAGAAAGAGATTTTAAATTATTTCCAAAGTTAATGATATAATATTCAAATTGTATAACTAAATAATTATGAAAATCAATATGATGATGATTAAATGAAATATGAAATCCAAATTGACCGAACTGGTTGTATTGCATGTGCGAATTGCTATATTATGGATCAAGAGCATTTCGAGGGAGATGATGAGGGATATTCTATGGTAATAGGTGGAGAAACCAACCCTTCTCTTTCTAAAGGATCGTTTGATGATGATGATTTTGATTATGTCCAAGAAGTTGCTGATATGTGTCCCGTTGAGGTTATCTCAGTTAAAAAAGTATAGAAAATTGGTTCGCCTACTCTATAACTAAATTGAAAGTCTTTATTCATCTTAACTTTTCTGAATATAATTCGATTTTTTTAGGAAATAGCATGTGGATTAGTATATCAACATTCTTATTAGTGAAAATATTTATTCTCTGATAATATAATATAACAACTAGACTTTTCTAACTCATTTTCTATTAGTAATAAGAAGATCTATGGAACAAATCAAAATCATATTCTTAGGAACAAATGGTTGGTTTTCTACTGAATTAGGTAGTACCATCTCAACTTTAATAGAGACAAATCAATATTACATTATTCTTGATGCTGGAAATGGATTTTATAAGATAGATCAATATATCTCGGAAAATAAGCCTATTCTCATTTTTCTAAGTCACTTACACCTTGATCACATAATAGGACTTCATTCCTTAAGCAAATTTAATTTTAAACAAAATCTAAAGCTTTATACATATCAAGGAACAAAAAAGAATTTAGAATTGTTGTTTAATCATCCATTTTCTGCATCACTGTATGACTTGCCTATTAATTTACAAATTATTGAATTAGAAGAAGGATTCCATGAATTAGAATTTCTTATTACTTGTAATTTATTACTCCATTCTGATCCTTCCTTAGGATATAGATTTCAAATTGATGATAAAATTCTTACATATTGTACAGATACGGGAATAACTGAGAGTATATATACCCTCTCGAAAAATGCTGATATATTTATTTCGGAATGTTCATATAAACCCGGACAAGAAGAGTGGGGATGGCCTCATTTAAAGGCGGAGGAAGCTGCTCTGATAGCCAGAGAATCAAACTGCAAGAAGTTATTCTTAACCCACTTCGATGCAAGTTTCTATAACACTCCAGAAATGCGAAAGAAAGCGGAAAAAAGAGCTCAAAATATTTTTCCGAACAGTTCTGCTGCTTATGATGGTATGGAATTTTGTTTAACAATTCATTGATGCATAATTTCTGAATATCACCCTTAATTAGCTATAGAGAGCAAGAATTAGGAATAAAAAAGAAAAAGAAGAGATTTGATTTACCAGTCTATTTCTGCCCAATAAGTATCATGGTCAGAATATGACTGAGGTATTGTAATAACTCCTGTGTCAACAATCGTGAAAGTTGTAGAGACAAAAATATAATCAATGCGATCGGGCATTGGTGTAGCTGGATTGTCAAAACGCCATGAGTCTCTTAGTGTTGCTACAGACATATTATAGAAAGTTGAATTTTCCCGAGTATTGAAATCTCCCATAGAAATGACATTTGTTGAAGCGTTTACCCGAGTCATAAGTTCTGTCATATGAGCTAATTTAGCATCATCATTTCCAGCAGGATGATTTACAAATACATTAAAGTCAACTCCAGCGGAAATAACTACTTGGGTCGTGCCAATCTCATCTATATTACTATAAGTAAAGAAGGTTTGTGCATTTTTAATGGGATATTTCGATAAAATTGCTGCCCCATAAGTACCTGTAACGGTTCTGGGACCATAAAAAGAATAATAATATCCCGGTAATTTACTTGCAAAGTATCTTACGACATCCGAATTTCCACCAGAAATACGCGCGGTGTCAGACTCTTGTAGTCCAAGTATATCTGGATCTATTGATTTAATAACTTCAAGTTGCTTGTCATATGCTTTCTCTCCATTACTGTCTACTCCTTGCTGAATGTTATAGGTCATAATCTTAAGAGTGTCCGGTTCACTGGGTGCGCTAAGAGGTCCTATTTCATATACCAATATAGGAATTGTCGTCCCCATCAAAATTAAAGCGAAAAAACTAGCAAATATTAATTTCCTATTTTTTGAGGTTATTATAGGTGAAAAATCAATGGATCGCTTCTTAACCAAAAGGACAGGCATAGCTATCGCAATGCCCACCAATAAAAAGGGAAGCCAGAAGAGGTTTCGGAAAATGTTACTGACAGGATCCACATATCCCCAGACATTCGTAAATATAAGTATAAAGGTGACTAAGATAAAGAACAATCCGCTCAACCCAAATCCCACTCCCAATTTTGTAGCACTTGGTCTCTGGTTTAATATTTCCCTTGAAAGGAGCGCAAAATCAATAAAGACTATTGGCAATAGGGTAATCATTATACCTAATGGCAGATATAAATACCACGCAAGCGGATATGTAATGGTCACAACCTCAGTTGTAGTTGCGGGAAATGGAAACGTATGGATGGCTATTGTAAGTACGAGAGAAATGACGTATACAAGATTCCAAATCCAGATAATCCTCCTATCTAATTTATTCACAATTTCGGGTTTTAAGGCGAGTAATAGGATGCTAAGGATAATCATTGCTACAATGGAAAGAGTGATACCTATATAATTTCCGTCAGTCCAGCGAGAAATTACAGTAGGACTGCTGAATGCAAAATAATTCAGGGTGATAATACTCATAAGTGCTAAAGAGAGTGAAATGACTCCGCGTACCTTTTTAGGTTTTCTTGACGAAGGGTCCTCATTTTTTGACTCTGATACTTCTGAATTTGCAGTTTGGGCTATATCATCGTAAAGATATTGCATTATAATCGCTAAAACCGCTAATGCACCTAAAATCCATCCAATGAATTGAAATGCGCCATACATAGAAATATCGATGGTTGCATTCATCGCTCGAAACATTATTGATAGTAGAATTGCTGATGCAAATCCTGTAGCAAGCTTAGTGCTGAGATCTCCTTTAGATTTTCCAGAAAAATAGGATGGAAAAAATAGTAAAAAACATGCTACCCCAAATCCAGCAGTAATAATTTTGAGAGAAGTATTTACCAAGGGCGTAATAATTCGCATTAGAACTAAAAACACGCCCATAATTTGGGGAAAAACATTAGGAACTTTCTTTCTGAAGATAACTAATACGAATGGAGATAATAGAAATAAGACCCCCAATACCTTCTCGTCAAGTTGTAAATTCAGAAGATCCATCATATAGATCGATGAAATCAGATCCCCGACTAGTTGAATGAAGAAGAGAAATGTTATGCTAAAGAGTAATAATTCTGAATCTAATTTTTTAAGTAAATTCTTATTAAGTTGCATGTTATAAAATTCTGTGCTCTTCATATAAAAACATATATAGTTTTCTCAGAAACTATAAATACTATATTGATGAATATGGTTTAAGAAAGGTGTAGAAATTATGGATCAGAATGAAATAGCAATTTTGGAAAGAATCGAGAACATTCGACAAGAGATTGTTGAATTTCATCAAAATTTAGTCCAAATCCCCTCCGAAAACCCTCCTTCGAATTATAAAGAAATATCTAATTTTACTAAATCTAAGATGGAAGAGATTGGGTTATCTCCGAAAGTAAAGCGAAAAAATGTGGTTGGAACATACGGAAACGAGAATGGCAAATCTCTAATCTTCTATGGCCATCTCGATACGGTCGAGGCGTTTAAAGGGTGGTCGAAAGATCCCTTTGGAGGAGAAATCACTGAGAACCGAATTTATGGGCGAGGCTCTTCGGATGATAAGTCATGTGTGACCGCAGAATTGTTTGCTGTAAAGACCTTAAAAGATTTAGGCATAAACTTGAACGGAAAGATAGATATTGCAGCGGTGGTAGATGAAGAGACGGGAGGACTAAGAGGGGCGGAATATTTACTTAATAGCGGAATCATTAATGGCGATGCATGTTTGTTGGGTGATGCTCCCGCGGGTGCACCAATTGGTTATACTGGTGGTGCGATTTTTGTTACCTTTACTATTAACGGAAAACAAGCACATGGAATGAATCATCCCGATGTTCCAGAACCATACCGGGATGAGCATTCTGGCATCAATACTATTCAACGAATGGTCAAGTTAATGAATTTTTTACTAGAACTCAAAACAGACTTGAATAAAAATGTGACAAAGTATCCATTTCCTCCCGGATTTCCCTCAAAAGTGAGCGATATTAATTTAGCAGAAATTCATGGTGGGAATAAAATTACCACTGTTCCTAAGAAATGTTTTCTCCACTGCAGCATTAATACTATCCCCGAACAGAAAGTGGAACCTATAAAACAAAAAATTATGGAACATATAGATCAGATGAAAAAAGAAGATCCGCTATTAGATATCACTGTGCAAATGCCGATAGTCTTTGATCCGGGGTTAATTGATAAAGATTCAGAATTTGCCAAAGTAGTTCAAGATGTTACAAAGGAAGTATACGGTGAACCGAAAGAGTTTGCAACCTTTATACCCACTACGGATGCCCACTGGTTCCAAGAACGAGGAATTCATACTATACTAATCGGTTCCATACGCCCAGAAAATAAAGTGCATGCGGAAGATGAGTTTGTCTATATTGATGATCTTTTGGATTTGGTTAAGATTTATGCGCTGACAGCATACAGATATCTAAAATAAGAGTAAAGTTTAATCGAGCTAAAAATACTCATCAATTTTTTTATTTTGATCATTAAAACGCCGTTCAATTCCATCTCTAAGTCCAGGTAGCTCAAAACATTTATCGGGGATCATTTGTTTGAAATAACGCTGATTTTGCCTTTCTGATATATTTTGTGTTTTATAAAGTGTTTCAAAAATTTCTTTGCCGGAAAATTGGATATCCTCAAAATATGGGATAATTGACCTGACCTTGCTAATTTTCTCTACAACATCTTGAAGCGGTGAATCAACTTCTCTTATTATTCCCCGCTCATCAATTACTCCTGTTTTCTGAGTTTGCTCATTATACAAACAAATAATACATTTAGGCCACCTTTCATGAAAATAATTTAGAACAAGATCCATTACTTTATGTTTTAGTAAGACGACTCCGTATAACACCCCACGATTATTAATATTCGTACGGGTAAACTGTTTGGCTCTGTAGGATTCTCGAAAAATTTCTCGGACCATTGAATTAAGTTTTTTAGCCATTGGAGTCCCCAAGTTCCGTAAAACAACATCTGGAAGCCGTTTAATATGTTTGAGTAGAACGGGGGTAAAATTCTCGTGACGGCTTATGTTTTTGATTAATTCTTCACGGGAATATCCTTTACACCGCCCTATAACTTCCAATGGATCTTTATCATTATTATGTTTATTATTAATATTTGTAGGAGCAGTCATTTAGGAATTCACCTTTTACTAATACACTAATTTTTGTTGATGTTTCTCGAAAAAATCATTCATCGTTGTTTGATTGGTGCCATTAACCTTTAGAAATGGATCGGCCCGCTTCAATACGACTCCTACTGACTTCAATTGTTCCCTTCTCTTGAATTTGAAGTTTTTGGCTTGGAGATTAATGATCCTTTTTGCCGAAATTGGTCCTATACCCGGCACACGGAGTAGTTCTTGATAGCTCGCTTCATTCGGATCCACCTTACTATGATCCTCAAAATAATGACGGGCAATATGGATTTTCGGATCTCCTTCAGGAAGATTATCGTCCTTGGTTAATATATTCTTTAAATCATCCATATCGTAATGATAAATCCTTAAAAGCCAATCGCTTTGATAAAGCCTATGCTCTCTGGCTAATGGTGCCGCGGTTTTACTTGCAAGTGGAGTCCCCTTGATTGGTATGAAAGATGAAAAATAGGCTCTCCGTAAATCCATTTTTTGATATTGCCAATCGATTCTTCTGAGAAGATCCCAATCAGATTCTTGTTCTACCGCACCTATGACAAACTGAGTCGTTTGACCTCCATTGAGAATCGGGGCTCCATCCCAGCGAAACTTTTTATACCCGTTTTTCCGACGGTCGTTAATCATTTTTTCTTGATATTTGAGTTCTTTATCTTCTTTCAAGTCTTTCAGTTCCCTTAGGGCTTCTCTATTATGGTCTAATCTCAGACTCTTAATCCATCTCTGTCTTACAAGGATATCGTTCTTAAAATCCTTCTGTGAAGAGATCTCCTCCAAATAACTTCTTCTGGAAGCTTCGGAATTAATAGAGATACGATCTGAGAGAGCGATTGCTTCTCTGAGAAGGTATTGGCTGACTCCTGGTAGACATTTGAAATGCACATATCCTTGAAAATTATATTTGAATCGTAAAAGTCGCACGGCTTCTAACATTTCTTCCGTAGTCTCATCTGCATTTTTACACACACCTGAGGATATGAAAACTCCTTCCACCACATTCATGGAATAGAGTTTCATAAAGGTTCGCGAATATTCTTCGGGGGTAAAACTGGTTCTTTGTGTGCAACTCTGGGAAAAGCAATATTTACAATCATAAATGCATTTATTGGTGTACAGCGTTTTAAAAAGGCTCATACACCGACCATCGCGAGTGTAGCTATGACAAATACCCGCGCTTGCAGTTGCCCCTATCCAATCCTTCGAATGTCCGAACAATTTTGGATATTTTTTTGTACGACTCGAGGCAGTACTGGCACAGATATCGTATTTCGAGTTCTCTCCCAAGATTCGGATCTTTTCCAAGGTGGAGGGCATATTATGAAGACAACCTACAAACTAGTATGTTGATTAATTTCGGATAATTGAAAGGATGAATGAAGTTTTATAAAAAATTAGGGGGTTAAGAAATTTCAAGATCCAGTTATTTAATATTAGATCATTTATGATTGAAGTCTCCCCGCTCTAAAGGACGGGAATTCCTACAAGTCCGCTAAGCGTTAACTGGTGGGCATATCTCAAGGCTGTGTGTCGTAGAAAACCCCTTCCACTTCCGTAGAAAGGATTCCTCCTTCAAAGAGGGTTGATGCGATAGGATATCCGATGTGAGAAACTTAATCATAATATTCACGGCTGAGTTTAAGTATATAAGCCGCATTCTTATATAAAAGGATAAATTTTTTTTTCGGAAAATGTGGTTTTAAACTCTACAATAAATAATCTCCATCGCAGAATCATTCGGATTGTATTGTGGACGTGATCCATCGAATAACTTGTCTACAACTTGTAATGAGCTGATTTTTTGGACATCAAACAATTTCCAACCGACTGGTCTCCCCGATTTGCTGAATCCCCGAATTTGATACGCTCTTAACAATTCAGTTCCTTTACGATTTCTTCCGTAGCAGAATGGCTCCACCACCCGTTCTCCCCCATCATAGCTAAATCTTAATAGGTTTCTTGAGGTGATCGCAGAGGATATCGTGTCGTAAATACCTATTGTCATTCTCAGATTTAAAAATAATTTAGCAGTTCCTTTAAACTTTAGTCTTAACCGTGATGAAATATAACCACAAATAGCTAAATTTGATTATATGGAAATAACTTTCATTGAGGAGAAAAAGGATTAAATACTTACTTTTTCGATCCAATTTTCAAATTGGGACGGTTTGACCAGCTTATACCTTACAAGGCAACTAAGAACTGCTTTTTTAATGAGTATATTCGGCTCTTCATATTCATCCAAAATAATTATGCGGTTCTTGTTGATATCGGCTTTTTTGGTCTCGTTCAGCACAGAATCTACATTTATGCTGCATCCTTCATCTTCAATCACAACAAGATTCGAATCCCGCAAATATGTGGGAAGAACCGCCAAAAATTCTTTATTTGCAGAAAGTATATAAAACTGAAAAATGAGTTCAATCTTTTTAAGTTTAATGGAAACAGAGGCCTCTGCGGAGCCAATGTGGTCAATTTTTTTGAACGGGCTACAATTTTCAGAGAATCGGGTAATAGATTCAGTAATAAAACATACCTTGAATTTAAAAGTCTTTAACATATACTAAAACATAGTGTCTTAGACTTAAATAATTGTCTAAAAATTGAGGAGAAAAATCGCCATTGGGCAGAAACACTCGTTTTTATATCGGAGATAGGATTTCGTTAATTTTAGAAATTTTAGGAATATTAGAATTTTATTTGTAGTCGGTTTCAACTACCGCTTGGGGTATATTTTAGTGTATTTAAATTGCATTAAATTTGTTCAAGAAACACGATTTAATTTAGTATCGTAACATCCTTTAGGAGATTTATTTCTGATTTTTAGGAATAATCCAAAGAATTCTTCTTGCTTCTTGATTTTGCAGTCCTTGATGAATTTTATTAGATTGAATTTCCATTATATATTTAAATTTAGGGATTATAATTTTGATAAATCAATAGCGTTCTACAGTTTTTATTTAATTGTAACCATTAGTTTATGAGATCGTCATAAAGATAAGTAGTGAATAGAAATGCCAGAAACCCAACTCAATAAACAGATTTTAGGGGATTATTTAGAGGCAAACTGTGATCGTCAACTATTTCTTAACCTCGTGAAGGGAAATCCGGAGTGGATCCAACCATATCGAGATTTAATTCCGCCAAAACGTAAAAAAATTCCAAATTTGATAGTTAAACTCGGAAAAATATACGAAAAAACGGTTTATAATAAAATCGCTCATAATAATCCTAGTAAATTTATATGGAATGAGGAGTGGGAAGAGCATGATGCAGAAATAAAACTGACCGAGAATTTTCTTACCAATCTGTACGATGTAATGAACAGCACTCCTGATTTGGATACATTCTGTTTGTTTATTAGATAATAATGATATAAAAATATTTGCTAACTGACCTAAATAAAAAAAGAAAAATAGAGAGTAATACTATTTTCTAAAGATTTCCTTAACTTGATTTTCACAGAGAAATAATGCTATGGCAAGTGGAAATCCAAGAATGAATAAATATGTGGAAGCCCCAATGACTAAATATCGACAGATATTATTTTTAAAGAAGAGTCCAGTAGAACCAATTAGTAGAATGACCGAAATAGTTCCATAATAGGCACCTAAGAAGATCAAACCAACCTTAGTATTCGCATAAGTAGTACCTGTTAATGAATGAATAAGGTCAACCAAGGTATCTGCAAAAAGAATTGCTACAACTCCGTATAGAATAAAAAAGAGAGCAAGAATCAATGATAAAGTAGCGACAATTTTTAAAAGCTGTTCGCGAGGGACTTTTGGTTGATCCGGTTCCATAATTGTATTTTCTTCCACATCTCGTGCAACATACATTAGCATAAATAGCGGTATTAAGATGTAGATCAACCCAAATGCCATTACTGCCAATTCTCGTTCCCCTCCAAACACTGCAGTTAAATTACCGATACCCAGTGCACCCAATAGCATTATAACGAAGGTCACAACTGAAACGATTACAAATGCTTTGAAAGTTTCCTTATATCCCTTTCTGAAGTAATAAAGTGATGCCAGGATTGTTACCACTACGATAATCTCTCCTATAACCATAAGAGGATCAAATACATGGTACAAGGGACCTCCCCAGGCGAGCATTTGATCATAGGTAATACTTATATCTGGCCACGACCAAATCCACATCGACTCCTCAAAATGGAAAAACTGATCAATAAAGAAATGAGAAATCCCTCCAGCAACCGTAAGAATGTATGCATTTCTCCATTTAACTTCACTTAGCTCCTCATCCACAAATTTCAAGGGAAACCCTTTTTCGGATCTCTTTAGCGCAAATCTTGAAGCATACGAATAAACCATAGCAAGGGGTAGTGCAAGAATCGCAAATCCTAATATACTGTGAAAAGGCGTGTCAAAAAAGAGCCAGACGATATCAGGTCCATAAAGCATATTTGCAAAGAAGATAAACGCTACTTTGTAATTGAATTTATTTCTCGTGTAATAAAAAATGGGGATAAGAAGGCATAATCCATAAAATACATGTCCAAATGTCGGCATTTTCGTTTTCTCGAAATTTTTATTATTTTAATTAATAGATATTGTTTTGATTAATTCCTTATTAATCTTTTTTCTCAATCAAAATAAATAAAAAATGCCATATAAGAGGAGCTTTTATTGGGTTTACTCTCTCATTTTAACGCTAATGAATATTAAACCCCCAATTAATATTGCATTAGTAATTCCGATTATTACGAATAAACCCAGTTATTAAAAACAAATGCTAAAATCCACGATATTAGATTGAATATAATAACAAAGAGAAGAAGAGAGCTGAGTATACTCTTTTGTTGTTTTGAATATATATCACTTCTAACTAGTAAAAATATTATCCAGAGAAGCACGAGTACTAAAATCCCAAATGAGAAAAATAGAAAAATTATTCCTTGTATATCTGGATTGCTTATAGAGGTGTAGATAATAATAAAGACGCCAAAGTATGCGAGTTGGATAAATAAGATAAAAAATAAGGATTTTTTTCTCAGATTCATATAATCAACAAATATATAACACTTTGAGCCAATATTTACAAGAATACAATACAAGTGAGGAAAATTGTAATATTATGAATAAAAATGAGGAAGAAGGAACGAATTTAGAGAAGATAGTGAATTCTTTAATCTCTC
>WJIN01000180.1 GCA_014730295.1 Promethearchaeota archaeon
TCGGTACACATTAGTTCGACAGATGCTCTCTTTCAAGGCAAGGGAATCGGGCTATTTATTCTTCAATTCTCTTACGCATTTGCGCCGACAAATTAGGCTGAAGTATGGAATGGGCTCCTCTATTCACTCTTGAGGATATTTCAGAAAAAAAATAAAAAGAATGAAACTTAAAATTTACTCAATTAATAAAAGAATTTTATATTGCATAGAAAAGAAATTAGAAGTTTCCAAACTCCTCTTCAAATTCCGATTCAAAAAGTTTCATCAATTTGGGCTCAGCGTTTAAGCATATCTCTGAAGGATCTAATCCCCCATAATATTGAATGAGCTCAACTAATTCTTGTTGAAATTCGATGGGTATAGGCGTGTCATCTAAGAGACTTTCCGTGAGCACATCGTTCTTAGTTTTAATTAGATAGGAGCCGTAAGAGAGTAAAAATTCATCTATTTGATCAAAAGTAAAATGTTTTTTAACTTGATCCTCGAGATAATGGATGCGACCCAATTTCTTATCGCAGCGGGTACAAAACCAGCCGGCGTCCTCGGGACGATACATTCTATCTCCTTCACGCCTGCCGCACGAATTGCAAATGATGATGCTTTTTCTGAGCGAATTTTGCAGTTCTTTATATTTTTTCTGGAGATCATCCCATTCTTTTTCTTGCGTTTTGCAATTCAGTTCCATTTTTTTATCAAGTAAATCAATCGATCGTTTAGTCTTCTCTTCAAACATAGGGTCTTGGAAATTCTGGCGGATTTTGATTAACCGCGGGTGGGTTAATATGATCTCTCTTCTTTTTTTCATTTTTTATCTCCCTCATTTATATTATTGTCTTGTTATTAATCTGAAAGTCTTCTTTCTGATTTAATATTTTTAAAAAAATGAAATATCAACCCATTTTAAAAGTCTACAATTTTATCTTTTATTATGATAAGGATGAATCCATTGATATTATTACACGAAAGGGGAAGAACTACTGGAAAATTGTTTTTTAGATAGAATATTTGAATAAGAAAAAAGTAAAATTTGCAAAGTTAATGAACCCTTGATCTCATATAGTAAATTGTCTAGGATGCATCAAATCACAAAATTATCTATGATATTAGAGCGTTAATATTAAAAAAGTTATAAAACTTATTATTCAAGGGTTTTAAAGTTTATTCATTTAGTCATTGATTACTAACTGCATCAAATAAGCTTCATGCGGTGAGAATACTTCGCCTTACACAATTGGGCAAGTATGATCTAAGAGATTCCTATACTGCAACAAAAATTATATCATTTCAAGAATTTCTATAGTTTGAGTTTAAAATAAAAAATATATACTCCCCAATAATTTACTAAATCGGAACTGCCTTACAAATTTAAATCAATGATTAATAAGTTTAATATAGATCAAGAATGGAAGTAGACATCACAGATTATATATTTCTAAGTAGAGAGATACCTCTCCCACTTTCAGCACTCAAAATAATTAATGATAGAATCTCATTTAGTGAGGTATTAAATTACACCCCTACCAAATTTGAAAATCTACTTCACAATATGAATAAATTCGAAAAGGTTGTAATTAGAAATATCGATAAGAAAGTTAATAATTTTGTTTACAAGAGCTCAGATAAGACCTATTACAAGATTAAAAACAATTTAAAGATCTGCAAAGAAAACAATATAAAAGTTTTAAGTTTTTTCGATGAAGATTTTCCTGCAAATCTTAAACGTATTAAACAACCCCCAAAATTAGTTTTCATTAAGGGAACTATTGAAAAAAGAGATAAAAAAGCAGTCGCAATTATAGGCACCAGAGAACCAACGAAATATGGAAGGGAAATGGCAAAAAAGATTGCCGAGAGATTTAGTGAGTTGGGTTTTACAATTGTCAGCGGTTTGGCTCGAGGAATTGATACTATTGCTATGAAAAGCGCATTAGAATCAAATGGACGAGTAATTGGGGTAATTGCTTCTGGTATTTTGAATTTATATCCTCCAGAAAATAAGCCGTTAATTCCTAAATTAGTGAAAAATGGTGCCTTAATTTCGGAGAGATTTCCTCTTAAAAATGTTAACGTCACGGCCTTACAATTAAGAAATAGGATAACAAGCGGTTTTGGATTAGCAAATATTTTTGTTGAAGGAACTCAATCAAGTGGTACCAAATGGCAATTTAAATTTGGAAATCAACAAGAAAAACTTCCAGTGGGAGTTGTGCCAAAATGTAATGATTACAAACAAGCCTATATTCCAAACTGGATCATTAATGAAAAAGGAGGGCTTCAATTGTCAACTATAGATGATGTCGATAAAATTGCAGAAATAATTCTAAGGCAAGAAATTAGGGGTAATTCGGGTGATAAGGATGATGAATCAGAATTAAAACAAACTACTATTTTTAAATATGGATCAAAATAAAACCAGAGACCATTATGAATAGTGATATAATTTTTTTAAAGAATAATATTCCAATTGAGAGGATTAAAAAACCTTTTTGCGTTAAATGTATGAACCCAATAGAGAAAGAAAATAAATTATGTGAGTATTGTAAGCATCCTCCCGCATTAGTTAATGATTGGTTTTTTAATAGAATCTTTTCATTAGGGAGATATAGAACATAAGAAAATGAACCATATAATAATATCCCACTTAATACTTTATCAAGAATGATTCTAATAATTAAGGGATTTGTTAAAAAGAATAAACAAATTGTAGGTGAGTATCTTGCTAATGGTATGTTCAGAATTATTGAGGAAAATCCTTTTTTATGTGAAGATGATACACTTATGCTAATCCCCCCAAAAGATAATCCAGAGGAGAAAAATCAATGTGAATATATTCTAAATCCTCTAATTGAAATTTTGAATACAAATGGATATCGGATAACAAATATATCAAGAAAAATAATTAGGAAAGAACAGATTGGTGAAAGCAAGGAAAAATCTAGAAATGCAAGGTATAATGATATTCACAATATCCATGAGGTGGATTTAAATAATTTAAATCAAAAAAAAGTGTTATTAATTGATGATGTTTCAACTACTAATGCTACAGCGTGGGACATTTCAAGAGCTCTAAAAGAAAAAAATGCAGGGGAAGTAAATGTATTGACAGCAGGAAGGACATTATTATCTGGGTTCGAGGAGAGAGGGGATTTTCCGCAAAATAAGAGCTTTATAGAATTGATCTCATACTTTTCCAATATTGAAAATTTTCTGGAAATTAAGAAAATAAATAAGGTAAATATTATAGATCTGCAAATTGAAAATAATAATATCTCATGTGCATTTAAGAACAGGAGCTATAAATTGAACATAGATTACAATAATAAAACTATATTTCATGATTGCTACAATTTCTTTCAAAGAAGATATATGAATAAAAGTTTTTGTAAACATATTACTAAATTATTCTTATCTATAAAGGATAAATTTGGAGAAGATTTTGCTAGGGATAAAATAAATGATATATATAATAATCTTCTCGACTGGGAATTCCAATGTCCACCTCTAGATTAGCAAATTAATTACAAATAAATTATTACTCGAATTACAATTTTTCCTATCTCTCTAACTTAGTTATATTAGAATGGCAGAAAAATCATTATAATCAATGGTGTTTAGAAACTTGAATCAAAATTTAAATTAATAGGAGGTTTTCTAGCTAACTTTAATATGGTTTTATATGGTTACCAAAAAATAGTAATTTTTTAGTCTTGTTCTACTCAATTGAATTTTTGTCCGCTATATTCTTAAGATGTTTCTTTATATCGGTTTCAATTTGTTCAGAATCAATTATTGGGAAGATTTCCGATATCCTCAGTTTTGGATTTATAACATCCAAAACATTCTTGCTTTTAAAGATGATAAACGGAAAATTATTTTTTTCAATTCGGTCATTCAATTCTTTAATTCTTTCTTTAATATTTTAATCTTATTGTAGATTTTCGATTTCTAATCTCATCCCTTCTCAAATTAGAAGAGATATTTTTCAGTCCATATTAGCATTTTCGAATCTAGGGAACCTAGAAAAATTGTAAGCTAATCCATCAACTCCGATCGAAATTGAGCAGCTTATGAAAAGAAAATTTAATTTATCGCCCGAAAATAATTTGTGTGTGGCAACAATAAATTAGATTTTTAAATTTTTAGATTTTTAGAGTATGATCTTTGAATAATAGCTAACTTTTTAATTCTTCCAAAACACTTGGAGCTATGATAAAAGGACATTCAAGATAGGTTTTAAGTCTCATCTCCAGAGTTTCAACAGTTCGCATCCCGAATTGCGTCTGGTACAGCTTATTGATCTTTCTCATGGTCGCTTCATCAACTACCTTTATGGCTTTAACATCCTTTAATGCGGGATTTTGCTCCATTAGCACTTGAAAGCGAAAGATTTGTTCTTCACATGTAATTAATGTATTTACGGCGCTTTTAGGCCAAGAATGGCAACTTTCAGTCACCAGTGCCATAAGAAATGTTAAAGAACTTCTTTTAGAGGGGGAAAGACGAAACTGATAATAAAATTTCGTCATTATCCGTCGGATAGAGCGAAGCCATGGGAATTTTTTTAACGCTTTTCGTAATGCTCGTTTTTCACGGGCATCCATGTTTATTGGGTTCATTAATACTAAATATTTGGCATCCTGAAACCCCGATTTTAAGTCTTCTAAATTCTTACGATAGGAACGTAGTATTGCTCTCCATGCTCTATACACCCTCAATTTAAAGAACTCAAGACTTTTAGCCGTGAGACCACGTGTCGGTAAGAGGGATATACATTTTTCTTTCAATAGATCTGCACCCTTCCAGTGAGTAATAGATAAGTTAGTTAAATATGCAAGGAAGTCTGCTTGTATCTTGGACGGGTTGTTAATGGAAAAAATAGAACGGAGCTTCAAGTAGACTTGCCAAGCTTGCTTAGAATCGGTAAATTTAAACTCTTTAAGGGTCAGAATCTTGTCTTTCGCTTCAATTTCTAACGAAAAGCGCCCTAAAAACGCTAATTCCTTAATCTCATAGTGATATTTCTCGTTTTTAAGCCTCGTTAACTCTTTTAACAACCCCCTGTTTAAAAGGTGAGACGCATGAAACGCACATTTTAGAATTTGCTCTTCGGCAAAAAATTGTCTCACACCGGCTTCCAAGCGGTCTGAAAAGTCAATGGTGATGTAATCAATCGTGCCTAGCCAGTTTATTAACCGTTCGATGAAAAATGCCGTGTCATCTCCATTTTCGCTTTTAACTATAGCACCGGCAAGATTTTTTTTGATGACTCGGTCGTTTGCCAGGAGTATTCCTTTCTTATCTAGTTTCCCTTTTTCTTTTTTGTATTTGTTTTGGGATCGTTTTTTTTTGTAGTCGCTGCTTTAAACGTACCATCAATCGAAATAAACCCAGAAAAGTCTTCCGGAGGATCTTTGTCAGAAAAGTCGACCTTTAGTTCGCCCCGTTTTCCCTCTTTATCAACCCATGACTTTACTTTACTAACTGAAACTTCTACATTATGCAAATTGTTAAGATCTTTTGTTACTCGTCGAATCGAGTCTCCTTCTTTTAAATCCTAAGAGTTGCATATTTAAGTATTCCCGGCATGAATGACGTGCGAGGAGGTATTAAAGGATGTCTGATGGTAAATGTTTTTTCACATTTCGCACAAATAAAGGTTATTTTCTCGTATCTTATCCTTCTACAAATCATGGGCGTGCCAAGGTCTTGAATTGTCCTGATTTTATAGGTTTTACGATTGATTACTTCACAACCACATGAGGGGCATTTCTCGGGATAAAAATCTGCGTCTGAATGCTCTCGTATTTCAACTTATATCTTATCTTCATGTCTTTTATCCATGAATAACAATTGTTTTTTGAGGATTTAAGGTTTTTGCTTAAATCGTTTGGTAAAGGTAGTAAATCGGTGAAATGAGCTGTGATATGAGATTTACACCCCGGTATTATGAGGAGCTATGCTTTTCACTAGAAATAAGTTGAAAAATACACAAATTTTGTCGTATAAAAAGATTTAAGTAATACTTCAGCTATTCTTTAATAAACATACTCATAAAAAAAATAAAAAAATATTTAGTAAATCATCATAGATATTATTTATAAATAATACAATGTCCATCTCCTAAAGATTTGGAAATCTCCTTAAGGTGTGGATTATCTTTCATATAAAGATATTTTAGTTTAGTAAGATTTTGGAAGGACTTAGGAAGGTTTTTTAGGAAATTTGAATTTAGTTTAAATGTTTTTAAGTTTGTTAGATCTCCAACTGAGTCTGGTAAAATTGTAAGATAATTATGGTTAAGTGTAAGGTATTGAAGGGAGCGGAGGTTCCCTATTGACTCGGGAAGAGTTTTGAGTCTATTATGATCCACCTCTAATGTTTCCAAATTATGGAGGTTTCCTATGGAGTCGGGGAGGCTCTCAAGGTCATTTTTATCAATAAATAATTTTTTTAATTTTGTAAGATTGCCAATATATTCGGGGAGGGAGGTCAATCTATTCTTGGGTACAGAGAGCCATTCCAGATCGTGAAGATTTCAAATACTTTCGGGAAGCGCAGTAAGATTATTGGAATCTAAGGACAACCTTTTTAGCGTTTTGAGATTGCCGATCTCTTCGGGAAGCGTCTCAAGCGAACAATGACTTGCTGACAAACTCTCTAAAACGGGAAGCTTTCCGATCGAGGGCGGAAGCGTCCTCAAGGGATTTTCATTGAGATGTAATGTTTGAAGAGACGGTAATTCAGTGATGGCTTCGGGAAACTCGGAGAAATTGTTATTGTCTAAATATAACTCCTCTAAAGAGGTTAGATTTTGAAAGGATTGTGGAAGAGATTTAAGGGAATTATTAAAAAAGATCAACTCTCTAAGAGATTTGAGTTTTCCCAAAACTTTTGGCAGAACTTCTAAATTATTTGTGGAAAGGGAAAGTCTCTCTAACTTTTCTAATTTTCCTATAGAACTTGGAAGAAAATTTATCTGATTATGAGAAAGACACAATACCCTTAGTTCGAGTAAAGATCCAATTGATTTGGGTATTTTAGATACATTACATCCATACAACCCGATACCAATTATGTGATGCTTTTGAACTGTGTATCCCATTTGAGTCCTAACTTTAACTTTTCCAATGTGGGAGAATTTCCTAGTGGTATTCTGCTCAATTTCTTGAAGCACCATTACTTCTTCCTTGCGGACTTGGGCGCCCCGAAATTCTATAACACTCATGCTCCATTCAATATTTTTTTTCTCTCTATAAATAATATGGAAATCTAGCTATTTAAAAGAA
>WJIN01000181.1 GCA_014730295.1 Promethearchaeota archaeon
GTTTAGTATTACCCAAACGTTCTCTAATCTCTCTAAATAAAGCATTTTGTCGATCTATATCTTTTGGAGGTTTATAACTAGTTTCTTCTGAAATTATTATCAACTTTTATTTTTTTTTGAAAAATTAACATAAATGTTAATTATTTCTAATACATTAAGATGAAATCTATTATTATTTCTAACGCTATTTAAAATATAAAGATTATAAAATTCTATGTTAATAATATTTTAATTTTTGTTAGATTCTTTGATATCTATAATCTCTTTTCTTCACATAATAATCAAAGGCTGCTCCAACCGATGGATAATGACCGTCTTTTGCTCTTTTTTCTCCATTTTTTACTTTCAAATAAATTTTTTCAGGTATATCAAAATACTTATATCGAGCTCCATTAGTAAATACAACATACATAGTGTGAGTTGATTTATTGCAACCTATAAAATTAATATTTGTGGATTGAACTTTTGTTAATATTGTATGTTCAATTTTCATCTTATTTAATATATTAACTAATAGGTATTTATTATTTTTTCATTATAAAAAATCTTTATTTATTATGCTTAAGAATAGAGTTAATTGGTAAATAGTAGATTTATTAAGCGGAGAATCATATCTTGATATCTTTCATTATAAGATATTATTAACATATTTTGGAATGATAAAAACTAGGGTTTAATGTCTGGAATAAATCCATCATGAGTATTCCATTTAACAGCAATAAAAACCATTTTAGAGATTATTTAATTCTAGAAAATTGGAAGAAACGCATATTATGCAATCTTAGACATTGAAGAATTTCAAAAATTATTTATTACCGTTTTTGAAAAATCCTTAAATATAATCTAACTATATTTCTTATTTATGAGAAATGAGTTATTTAGCATTAATTTTTTAAATTATTTAGGTAAACAAGTTTACTACCATTTTAATCACGATGTTTCATTGCTATCATGGTATCATTATCAAAAAAGCAATAATTTAGGATCTATGTCATTAGTCACTATTGATCATCATTTAGATATAACCATTGATTTAGATGATACTATATTGGAATTAATTGAAGAATTAACTAAAACTGAGAGAAAAAATGAACTCGTAAAAAATTTAAATGATTTAAGGGAGATATTAGAAAAAAATTCAAGAAAAGACAATGTAAGTTTCATCCAATTAGGTTTTGAGCTCAATTTAATCGATAAAGCCGTTATAATTACTCCAACTGATGATCCTCATAGGCTAAACCATTTAAGTGACTATGAAATTTACCACCCAAAATGTTGTTTAGGGAACTTTTTGATGCAATCAAATAGACCCTCCCAATTCATAGACGAATATGATGAAGATCTAAAGAACTCAATCAATATCATAAAAAAGAGAAGTTATATTCTAGATATGGATTTAGATTATTTCACCTATACCAAAGAAAATAAAAATTTTCCAGATTCTCAACAGTATTTTGAATTTTTATTGCAAAATAATTTTAATTCATTAATTAATAATGCTAAATTGATCACAATAGCTTTAGAACCGAATTGTTGTGGTGGGATAAAAAACGTTAGTGAAATTCTCTATTCCTTGACAGAGATAATTGAAAAGTATTATGATTTTTAACGGTAATAGCTATTTCTAAGTAGAATTAAATGGAGTTTAAGATAGCGTACTCTTTTTATAAGCATATTAAAAAAAATAAGAGTCTGAGGTAATACCTAATTCTAAACCAAACAATCAAAAATTCTAAATTTCCATTCCAATACATTTCCATTTTTTGCCTACGGAATATACTTCCAAGTAGTAAAAAGATGTCAAAAGGATCGGAAATATTGCGTCTTATTAAACTTAAAATGGGATCTCGATTTATTTGAAGAAAGTTTTTAATAGAACAATCTTGAGAGCAATTATTATCAATTAAAGAATCAAAAAATTCCTCTAGGTTGGATAAGGAGTATTCAATTATTTCAGGAAAAAGAAAGAGACATTGAGGCATTTGATTTTTATATTTTTCGAAAATAGGAACTTGTTTTGAAATATCAGAATGGTCTCTGGTTCTACAATTAAATTCTAAGTTATTTCTATAAGTTTGTTTAATTCTAGAACCCCTTTTATTAATTCCTCTCCTCTTTCTGATATATTTGTAATATGGGGTAATAAATTCATCAAAGAGTTTATATATAAATACTTATCATCTAACTTTATGAAGACATTTCCTATATATCTTGCAAGGGTAGAAATCTAAACCATATTTCTATCTCTGAGAAAAAATATATAAAGGTTCCTATTTTCTCCACCTAAACTATACATTCAAGCCAAGAATCTTCGAAACAAGACGCTCGACCCGAATATTTTCAAATTTATTGGATCATTGAAAACCTGAATTCTTACGGTTATGAAGAATTTTTGGATTTAACCAATCAAAACTCCAACAAAGAAATTATTACAAAAGACATCTTTGATGAGTTTATCGACGGGATGGTTACTGAAATTGAGCGCTGGGTATATAACAATCATTATCCTGCGTTATATATGGCTCCAAAAAGAGAATCCCAACACAAATTGTACGGTAATAACTTCGAAATAAAAGAATTCCGCCTTTTATATCATATTTGGCGCTCATTTTATCATATTTTTGAAAGGAAAACATCCATTTCAAAAATTGAAAGGGAATCTGAAATTAGTATTACAGAGCTTACAAATAATTTATCAGATAAGAGAGGCAGTGTTTTTAGCGTTATAAGCCTTTTGAAAATTAGTAAAATACTTGAGGATTATAAAAATTCATTAGCAAGAGATGATTATAAGGGAGATATAATTGAGGATACCCTTACTAGAATAGATGATTACATACTATTTCGAAGCGACTCTAAAAAAGATAAAAAAAGAGAAAATTACTTTTTAGAAGGAAGGTTAGGATATAACCAAGATTTTAATTTTGATGAGACTCGCATGCCGAATGACTTGCCAAAACTGAAAAACTATTTAACCGAGCAGGCGTTCCTAGAAGGTGGCGCATCTCTCAATATCAGAAATTTAATCCTATCCACGGATAAAAAGTTCAAAAATAGTATATCAAGGTTTAGTAAGGGACCTTTCACTACAGGGTTTATAAAGAAGGATTATATAGACTTTTTCTCTGAATTCACACGGGAAATTATTAATAATGAGAAAGATTTAGAGATCTTAAAAAAACTTAATGATTTAGCTAAACGGAGAGATATGAGAGAAAAGATGAAAACACAGAATGACGGACAACCCCATCACATATGGTATCAAGAAAAAGCATTTAAACTATTAGATGATATGGTGGTCGTGTCAGACATGTTCGTTTTTCATTATGATGATGAGACAAAAGAGATGGTCTACGGTCATATAGATTTAATCGTTATTATTGGGAAGAACATCTATGTATGCGACTATAAACCGGAGTTAAACTTTGATCTTCGAAGCGGACTAATCAATAATCATTTCTGCGATTCAATCCCTCAAATTTCTGTGTATGCGTTGGTACTTGAGAAAATGTTTGGAGAAGAATTCAAGAAAAACGGCTATAACGTATTTTGCTATACCTTTAGGGATACAGAAGGCTATATCTATAATCCTAAGAGTGCTCTGGAAGCGTATTCAGCGTTTTATATATCACAGAGAGTTGAAGACCCCCCTTGGATGTTTCTTTTATCGGAACCGTCAAGAGAAGAGTGGGTGTATTGGTATGAGCGATATCTGAACTAAGTATTTATATTATAATTTCTTATTATATATCATTAATAAGAGAGGTGGACTCCATCAGTCAAGGTAAAAATATTTCCGAACCAGAAAAGAAAACTTTAGAGGAACTCAGCGAATTGGTAAAAAGAGAGCCTATCTATGTGGAAAAGGTGAATTGGAAAGCAGACTTTGCGGTCTCTGTTGACAAAAATCATGTTTCCGGGCTTTCGATTTATGATTGTAATCTTCCATCCATTCCGAGTTCTATTAAGGAATTTAGGCAGCTGAAACATCTTTTTTTAATGATGAACCAATTGAAGGATTTTCCAGTTGAAATTACCCAACTGTATTTGTTAAATTCTTTATATTTGCGTGAAAACCAATTGACCAAGATACCCGCATCCATCGGGAATCTTACACAACTAAAAGAATTGGATTTAGGTAGGAATCAGATAAAAGAGTTGCCTGAGACTATAGGGAACTTTACACAACTTAAAGAATTTGCTTTAGATAGGAATCAATTAGGAGAGTTACCCTCATCCATCGGAAATCTTACGCAGCTAAAGGAATTATTTTTTGGTAGGAATCAATTAAAAGAGATACCCGACTCTATCGGAAATCTTACACGGCTTAAAGAATTAAATTTAGAGTGGAATCAATTGAAAGAGATACCCGACCCTATCGGAAATTTAAAATCCTTAAAATGCTTGAGGTTATGGCAAAACAATTTAACAGAGATACCTGACTCTATCGGAAATCTAAGGTCGCTTGAATATCTTACGCTTGCCATTAACAAATTGAAAGTGATTCCAGATACTCTGAGGAACCTTACCAACTTAGAGGAGATTTGGATCACGGGGAATCCTTTAGTGGAATATCCATACGCGTTAAATGAGCTACCCAATCTAAAATATATTCAAATAGGTTCGGAGTTAAACCAAAAATTTGAGACAGAATTTCAGGAGTTACGAGAAAGAGGTGTTGAAGAATATTAATCTGTTTTCTCTCTCTAATTTCTAAATTTTTCGAATGGATAAGTAATCGCTATTTATCTAAAATTATAAATATCTGATTATTAATAAGGAAGAAATTAAAAAATAATATTTACTACCTAATTAAAAAAAAAAAATTTGAAAGTTATTAAGAATTAGAAATATTTAAAATAACAATATATAGTTGTTATAAATCATCTTTTAAGAAAAGGAGCGTAAGGTGAAAATAAAATGAAGGTAATAGTCTGTATTAAACAAGTACCGGGAGTATCGGAAGTGAAAATAGACGAAAAAGGGCTTCTCGTAAGAGAAGGAATTCCTAGTATTATTAATCCTATGGATAAAAATGGAATAGAATTAGCTATTCAACTTAAAGAAAAATATGATGCAGAAACTATTGTGTTAAGTATGGGCCCCCCTCAAGCAGAAGAGGCTCTTAGGGAAGCCTTAGCTATGGGAATAGATAAAGCATATCTATTAACCGATAGAGCCTTTGCCGGAGCA
>WJIN01000182.1 GCA_014730295.1 Promethearchaeota archaeon
AAATATATCTTATTGAACCATCTATTTTTAATAATATAAATTGATAAAAATTGATAAGAAATGAGCGGCACCAATATCTCTTTGCTTTTTAAGAATTTATGTGAAAACTTTTTTCAAGTAAATCAAGATGTAGAGGCGGTAATTGTCTCTGATCGAGATGGACTGGTGATTGTGGGAGAGAAAAGAGAAGATATCAACATAGAAATTGTCTCTGTCCTTACTTCTGTAATCAATCCTGTTCTGGAACGGATACAAGATGAATTTTCTTTTCAAGAGTTTGGAACTGCCAGTTTTGATACGGAAAACCATCGGTTGCTTTTTATTTCTATCGGAAAAAAGGCAACCGTAAGCTTAGTCATAGATACAATGGCATCTATTGATAAAGTCTCGCCATATGGATATTTTCTCGCCGAAAAAATCGCGCAAATACTAAGTGCGGAGAAAGATCATATGATTCAGTTAGAAATTCCCAATTTTGAATATGAAGTTAAAAAAGCAGATCGTCTGAATAATCAGATATATGAGATGCATTTAGATACTGGAGGAAAATATCGTTTTAAATTTATCATTGTTGGCGATCATGAGGTTGGAAAGACCAGTATCGTGCGTAGATTTGTAGAAAATAAATTCTCTAGTGATTATCGAGCTACGATTGGCTTAAATATTCTCTCGCACGCCATAGACTTCTTAGGAAATGAAGTAAAATTCTCAATCTGGGATATAGGAGCTCAAAAATATTTCAAACGCTTCAGGCGTACGTATTACGCGGGCTCGCAAGCCGCTTTTATAGTATTTGACCTCACAAATAAAGATACTTATGAGCACATTATGGAATGGTTTACTGAAATCGACACTTATCTTGAAACGGACGAGCTCCCAATTATTATAATCGGAAATAAGTCTGATTTAGAAGGTGAGCGCACAGTTGATTATCAAGAAGGTGTTGAAATTACCAATACATTATCGCAAAAGGGATTAACTAATATTTCCTACATCGAGACGAGTGCTTTAACGGGTGATAACATCAAAGATGCCTTTAGATTGATTTCTTATCACTATATCATAAAAAGTAAGGAACTTGAAGAAGAAAGACTAAAGGAAGATGTCTTAACAGAGATGAAAAAAATCCTTCCAAATAAGGAGAAATTAAACATTTCATTCATTACCAAGAGCCCCTTTTGGAGTCCAGGACTTCAAATTTTAAATTCAATAATGTCAAACTTCAACTTAATTAGTGAATCCAAGGACAAGGATCAACATAAATTTGTATATGAAAATGGCGTAACTCTTAATAACTATACATATGACTCCATGGATGTCAAAGGGGCAGATGGTGTTTTCTGTATTTTTGATGCCAGAAAGGAGCAACATATCTTACCAGAATGGAAAGAAATCGTAATTGACATTATCAACACGCTTGAAGAAAAAAAGGTTGCATTAATTGGCATTCGGGTATCCTCGGATGTAAATTGGTCTAGCCTACTTGAAGAATTTGATGTAAATGAATATTTGGAAAAGAAAATGATCTCATTTTTATTTTTCAAGCTAGGAGATGAATATCGCTTTGAAATCTTTGATCAACTAAAAGTTATGTTTAGTACGATTGAAACTCTAACTCAAACTTAAATAAATAAGCGAATAGTTTTCTTTTATAAGTGTCTTCAATTACTAAATTAATAAAAGAGAAGTTTGTATGTATTTGTTTTATTTTATTTTTTCAATTTAGATTTTAATTTTGTTGAGATCAAATCTCCCATCTGATTAGTGGAAAGAGTACCTAAATTGTTACTTTCGATATCAATTGTTCTCCCTTCTGTAAGTGCTTCTTGCACTGAAACTTCAATCAATTCTGCAATCTTCGGCAGTTTAAACGACTCTTCCATCATTAATTTAACGCTTAATATTGCACCAATAGGATTAGCAACATTTCTTCCCGCGATATCTGGTGCGGAGCCATGAATTGGTTCATACATAGAAACTTTTCCGGGGTGAATATTTCCGCTGGAAGCCATTCCTAAACTTCCTATTAAAAAGGCACCCTCATCGCTAATAATATCACCAAAGAGGTTTCCAGTAACTACAGTTTCATAGGAATAGGGTGCTCTAATTAACCATTGACAAAATGCATCTATATAGACATTTTCTTTTTGCAGCTCCTTATATTCCTGCCCTATTTCTTCAAATATTGTTCGCCATAATTGGCTTGGTTTTAATATGTTTGCCTTATCAACAGAAGTAATTTTGCGATGTTTATATCGTTTTGCTGCCTCGAACGCATATCGTATAATTCTTTGACACCCCTCTCTGGTGTAGATCATATCGTTTATCGCAACCTTATCTTTCATAATCCCGCCAATATTGGCATAAAGCCCCTCTGTATTTTCTCTTATAATGGTAATATCAATACCCTTTCCGATATATTCATCTTTCAAGGGACAGCGATCTCTTAATGGTTCATATAACTTAATTGGTCTTAGATTGACGTAGAGGTCTAAGCCTTGTCTAATTTTTAGAATCGCACTCTCTGCAACCCCTTGAGGAAGATCGGGTAGCCCTATCGCACCAAAGAGGAGAGCATCTGAATTGGCAATGGTTTTCCAAGACTTTTCGGGAAGATTAGTGCCAGTGTTTTTCCATACAGCTCCTCCCGCGGGAGCTTCTTGAAAATCGAATTCTAAATCGGTATAATCTGCGATGATGCTTAAAATCTTTATTGCTTCATCAATCACCTCGGGACCTATTCCATCTCCTCTGGTGATAGCAATTATTTTTTTCATCTATATCAATACTATGCTTTGTGATTCTGATAAATAGTAAGTTATAAAAATATAGATTCCTAAATAAATTTGAATAGTTTTCCGATTCCAATTATTAAAATAACAAATTTTAAATCAAAAAAGAGATTAGAAAAGGTAATTGTACAAAAAATTGCTCAACAAAAAGATCTAGCATTTTATAATACTGTTTAGAAGCATCGAAAAATAATGAAAGAAATTCAAATTAATTCAAAAAAAACACCCGAGTTTCAATATTTGATGAATAGATGGTGTATTCCCCGCTTAGCAGGCTCAGAAGGAAGCTTTAAAATCGTAGAACGATTAAAAGAGGATTTTGAGAGGTTTAATTTGGAATTAACTGAACAAAAGTTTTCTGTATTTAAATCTAATAAATTATTTAGATATCGAAGATTCTTTTTCACTTTTTCAATACTCTCCATACTATTTCATTTCATATTGATATATTTGTTCTGGGGGTCGGTACCAGTAGGAATTGTAGTTATTGCTTATTTGATTAAGAGTAGGTGGCTCTTTCTTAAAAAAAATCCTTGTGAACGCAGAATGGAAAAGGAATCTAATCCAAAGGAGGAGATTGCATTTTCTCAAACAAATCTTATATACCGTTTAAAACCGAGAAAGAAGAAGAGAAATACTATTATTCTAATAGCCCATCATGATAGTAAATCTCAATATCTCTCAACCTATATTCGAGCATATACTGCCCTGATTTTTATAATTTTGATCTTTTTAGAAATGCTAGCATATATTAGCGTTTTTATATTTGAGAGACAGAACCTATTTGAAACTTTACGGTTTGGGTTAAAAATATATATTTTTATTGTAGGATGGTTAACCATCTCGTTTTTTTTAACTATGGGGTCTAATTTCATTTCAAATGAATCACCTGGAGCATTAGATAATGCTTCTGGCTTATATACCTTATGGAAAACAGCTCAATATTTACATGACTCTCCACTGGATAATACAGAACTATGGATAGTGCTCACGGGAGCGGAAGAAATTGATCAAGAAGGAGCTGCTGCTTTTTTAAACAAATACCGCCCGTTTTTTACCCAAACAAATACTTTAGTTATTAATTTTGATATGATTGGCTTAAAAGACAATCCCTTGGAAGTTGTAGATTCATTTTATATTCCCAAAGATGATTTATCTCCTATTTTACAACATGTACTATATAACTCTGCGGAAAAACTATCCGTAGAATTGAGAGGGTGGTATTTATGGATTGGAGGTTATACAGACGGATTTCTATTTTATGAAGAGGGCTATAAAACTATCAATTTCATCACAAAAAAAGCAGGTAAATATACTCATCAGAAAAAAGATACCTACGATCATATTGATCCTAACTTAATTGATGCTCAAGCAAGCTTAAATGTTCAATTAATTAGAACAATTGATAAGAAATGGCTCTTAAATGAAGTATAATTTGTAAAGTTCATTTAACTATCTATTTCTCCATTCAATGTTCTCTTCCTTCATGAGATTAATAGCTTCACTTCCAGAAAGCTTTATTTCATCATTGAAAATATTTATAAATCAAATGGGAATAATAATATTAGGGAATCTTATTAACTATTCAGTGGGGAAGAAAAATATACAATAAATCAAATCTGAAATCAAAATTTCTCGGGGGCATTGTCGGAAGCGCATTAGGAGATGCTATCGGAGAGATAGCATTCAGATATAATAATAAAACTGCTTTGTCTCAACAGCTTAAAACCCAAAAAATTTTAAGGTACACTGATGATACGGCGATGGCGATAGGAATAGCTGAGACCATCATCTCGAATCCAGAAAGTTGGACTACTCAAGATCTTGGAACCATTTTCCATCAGAACTATCGAAAAGAACCATATAGAGGTTACGGAATGGGCCCACCTACTATCTTCCGTAGAGTTGAGAACTCTAAGGA
Organism: Promethearchaeota archaeon; assembly: GCA_014730295.1. Next base: position 4,714 of record WJIN01000182.1, read on the forward strand.
GAAATACCAATCTGTGGCACAAAATTTGTATCGGGGAGAGGGCTCCTTTGGAAATGGAGCTTCAATGCGTATCGCACCGTTAGGTATTTTTTATTACGATATTGAAAATATTTATCAACTTGCGGAAAGGTCTTCACTGGCAACTCATACTCATCCACTTGGGATTGATGGGGCTGCTATTCTTGCTAAATTATTAGGTTTTTTAGTCAAAAAAAATCCGCAGAATGATGATATAACAGGCAAAATTGGTAAAATATTGGAAATGTTGGTAAATTACGCTAAGACTCGTGAATATAGAGAAAAATTAAAACAAGTGGAAAGATTATTGAGTGAAGATGTACAAATCACTGAGGCTGAATATGAATTAGGTTCCAATGTTTTAGCCCATAAATCAGTTCCATTCAGTATCTATGCTTTTTTCAGAAATCCAAATTCATATAAGAAGGCTCTCTTAGAAACAGTATTAATTAGCCAAGACAGAGATACTGTCGGCGCAATGGTGGGTGGACTATTAGGAAGCTATGTAGGGATTAATCAGATCCCGGATGTCTGGACAGAAAAGCTAGAAAACAAAGATTATGTAACAAAATTAGCAAACAAGCTCTATAATCTGAAAAATTAAAGATATGAATTTTACCAAAAAACTATATTACCATCATTCTTTTAAAAGTAGTATACACTAGGATATTGGTAAAAGTAAAGTGACTAGTAAAAATCAAAATCATACTGATAAACTTCTTTCAAAAAAAGGATATTATTCGGGTAACTTTAGACTTGATACTTCCGAATGTCAAGAACCAAAAGCAGATGATGAGACCTCAAAAGAAAAATGGCTTGGAAAGGGGCGCAAAATTCGTATAAAACGAAAATTAAAACGCTGGGAAAGCAATATATCCCCAACAATCCCTCCAGAAGAGTTGACCGTGCATTTAGTAGGGCAATCTCATATTGATATTGCGTGGAAATGGCGAGAGGAGCAAACTAGAAAAAAAGCTCAAGTCACGTATAATAAAGCATTAGTTCATTCCTCATTATTTCCAGAAAAATTCTGTTTTGCCTTAAGTCAACCGCTTTTATTAGAGTGGATAAAAGAAGATAATCCTTATTTATTCAAAAAAATTCAAGACACAGTAAAAAGTGAAAATATAGAACTTGTTGGGGGATCCTATGTTGAGCCGGATGCTATGATGCCTTCAGCAGAGGCAATGATACGTCAACGCTTATATGGGATGAGATTCTATCATGAAAACTTTGATAACTTACCTAAAGTTGAGTGGTTTCTTGATTCATTTGGCTATAATTATGGTCTTCCTCAAATCTTAGTAAAATCAGGGGCAAAATATTTTTATACCAGTAAATTAACTTGGAATAGGGATACCGTCTTTCCGTTCGTACACTTTTTATGGAAATCACCGGATGGCTCAACCCTCCTTTCTGCCAATTTTCATTATGATCCTCAAGTCTTAGAGACATGGCAGACCTATCAAGTAGGTAGATATGTATTAAAAAAAGATGGGAAAAAACAGTGGAGTTATAAGCAAGATTATTCTCAACTTGATGAGCATATCGACCAAGACAATATTTGTCCTCATGTTGGGTATTTTTTTGGGCAGAGTGACGGCGGGCATGGACCTACACATAAAGAGGTCGCAGAAGCCAACACACTTGCGACCTTAAGTTGGTTTCGATGGAGTAATATACACAAATATTTCAAATCGCTTTCAAAATATAAAGATTCCTTTCCAATTTGGGAAGATGAGTTGTATTTAGAAATTCATCGGGGATGTTTTTCGAGTCACGCACAGGTAAAACGCATGAATAGAAAATTTGAAAATCTATTACCAACCTTAGAAAGCCTTCTTTCTTTATTACTAGTATTTGATTCAGAATTACAAATTCCGGTAGAAAAACTCGAATTTGTATGGAAAGTTTTGTTAAAAAACCAGTTTCATGATATATTACCAGGAAGCTCTATACCGGAAGTGTATGATGATTGCTGGGAGGATTGGAACAACCAGAATAAAATATGTACGCAAATTATTGAAGAAATCGGTAGAAAAATATCCTCAGAGCCAGTGGAACCCTTATCTCAAAAAAAGGCTATGTTTTTATTATTTAACTCTCTAAGTTGGGAAAGATCCTCACGGATTTTTATACCAATATCTATTTTCCAAGATAACTTAGAACTCTTACAGTCTAAAAAGCTTCCTTATGCGAAACTGATATTAAATAATTATAAAGAGCGTGAATATCTCTGTCAGCCTAAAAGTGCGGATCCTGAGAGTGCAATAGATCCAAAACCCGCAGGCTGGTGGACTGTACTTAAATTGAAGCCCTTAAGTATTAATGTTGCCACTTTACAATTACTAGATAAAGATGAGCAAGAAAAAATCCACTCCAAGAATTTTGAATTTGGAAAGCCTATCGTAATTACCCAAAATTCAATATCAAATGGGATAATAACGATTGACATTGATAAAGAAAACGGTTCCATTCAGAGATTATTACATACTGAACTTAATGAAGGTAACAACCTTATCGAAGGAACTGAGTCGAATTTATTGTATTGTTATCTCGACAGAACACCTCTACAGCATCACGCCTGGAACTTAACTCCAGATTATTGGAATCATCAATACACATTTTCAAATAATAAAAACGTGGTTATCTCTATTGAAGAAAAAGGACCCATATTTTCTTCACTGAAAATTACAAAAGCATTTGGAAATAGTCCTGTGAGTCAAACTATATCCTTATTTAAAGAGTGTCCTGAAATTTATTTTGATTTTTCATCCAATTGGCACCAAGAAGATAGCATGCTAAAAATAAAATATTGTCCTACCACTAAATCTAATGAAGTAATAGCAGATGGGATGGCATGTGTAATCGTATCAAAAATTAATCCAAAATCACCCTCGGATAAAGCTCGATTTGAAAAAATATGTCATAAATATTTTGATTTGAGTACTCCTAAAAAAGAATGGGGGATTGCGCTGCTCAATGAAGGTAAATATGCATTCGATGTGCTTGATGGAAAAATGAGCCTTACCCTTCTACGAGCATGCAGATATCCTGAAACCGCTCCAGAAGCATGGGTAAATAAAGAGCGAGAATTAAATCTGATGAAGTATGATCATAAAGTTCCTAAATATAGTGGGTTAGGTAATTTCACATGTCGATATGCGCTTTTTCCACATAAAGGAGGAGCCTTGCAAAATTCAGATAGTTCTATAAATTATATAGTTAAGAGAAAAGCAGAAGAATTCAATATCCCAGCATTGATCATCCCAATTAATACTCCAGATTCGAAATTTGACACACATTTGATTGATAATCCAATTTGTACAATATCTCCTAATAATGTTATATTAAGTATCTTAAAACTTAATGAATGGAAAAGAAATAATGATATAATCATACGTTTTCAAGAGATTTGTGGGGATCCCACTAAATCGGAAGTGACCTTCACACCACTCCTAGCTCAAAAGATTATAGCAATAAAGACCGTGGACTTTCTGGAAAGGGAGGAAAAGAGACCTTTCCTGTGGAACAAAAAAGAAGGAAGTTTACTTTTTAATATGGGAAAATTTGAGCTGAGTACTTTTAAGTTAGAAATCTCTTTCTAATTTTACAAATTTTAAAATTTCTTTATAGCTTGCACTCCTTTTTTCTAACTAGTAGATTATTAAAACGTTTGTTATTCTGTAAATTAAGAGATTGAAATTTTAAAAAAACCTTCGCTCTAATGCGTCAGAATCATATCCAGCTTCTTTCTTACAAGACATAGAATTTTTGTCGATCGGATGAAAATTATAAATTTATTAACCCACTTACACATTCTGACAGATCTACCATAATCTTTAAATAGTTGTATTGAGTAATATTAAATAAAGAAGTTTATTGAAAAAATATTAAACTTCGATTTTTTCAAATAAAATTAAACTTAAGGAAAAAATTCCTTATATAAAAATAGTGGAGGAATAAAATAAAATGGCTAAAAAAGTATTTGCTTGGAGCCCAATTCGTAAACTCATGAAGGATAATGGTGCAGAAATGGTTGCAAGAGATGCCGTCGATGCTCTCATTGATTATCTTGAACAAGTAGCAGAGCATGTAACGAGTGTTGCTCTTGAAATGACTAGACATGCTAACAGAAAGAAATTGACCAATGAGGATATGAATCTGGCGATAGATTTAGTTGAAAGCGAGTTTGGCGACATGGACTAAATATTAATCGAGGAAAATATTAAATTTATAATAATTCTTTTATTATTCTTTGTTTTTTTTTAATTTTTTTTAAGTATCTAGAATTCCCTTTTCATAAATTACTAAACATCATTCATACCTCATATCTAAAAAAATAGATTCTTATTATATAACTCATTTATATACTTGAAAAGAGATTAAAAAAACAGAAGAATTAAAAACATAGTAATTAGTAAAATAACGTTTTAAAAAATGAAATGTATATCAACAAAAAACGCAACAGAATGGAAAGGAAGAACAATTGAAATCGACGATGCGGGTACCGGAGATCTTGTAGGAGATGCTTTTATTGGGCTTCATGATACATCCAACGGGAAGATTATTTTTCGAGGTATTCCGGTGGGATTGTACAAGAAAGGTAACAGAAGTGAAGATCGCCCAAAAAAAGAGATTTTGTCCGTTGTAAAGGATGGCTTGAAAAGTCTTCATTTTAATAAAGATAAAGACCGTATTCTACTTTGTCGAGGAGATTGTTTTGACCTTGTAAGAGAATATTTTGAGCAAGAAGACATAAATTATGTTCCCGCAATAGTTGAAGGGAAACTTCAAGATGCGGTAGAGGATAAGTTTTTTTCTCATTTACGCAATTTAGGTATTCGGTCTAAAATTGATGTGAATGATTACAAAGGTCGTTTTTTCACTTTATTTAACTGGGTTTGCCAAGATTATCCTAATCGAAAACATTTTGTCAAAAGTGGATTTCCAGCGTGGGAAAAACGATGGAAGAAAAAAGCTAAAAGGCGCTATAAGGCAAAGATTAAAAAGCGCCAAGAAATAAAAAAAAGAGCAGAAAAAATTGCAAAACAGATTTAATTGTTCTTGTTTTTATTATTATATTCTCATTATA
>WJIN01000183.1 GCA_014730295.1 Promethearchaeota archaeon
ACCTGTAATAGACCTAAACTTCTAAAAACCCGGTCTCTAAAAAGTATTAATGACCAATCTCGAAGACCCAACCTTTTAATTATTGTGGATGATTCTTCGAAAAGTGTAAGGTATGAAAATAAAAGAATAACTAATGATTTATATATAAATAATAAATCGGTTATATATTTAGAAAACGCTCATAAAAAAGGGGTTAGTGGGGCTTGGAATACTGGATTGGAAAAAATATTAGATATAAATCCAGATTCTTATATTGCGATATTGGATGATGATGATGCTTGGGATAAAAATTATCTTAAAAGATGTGAACTTAAAACCATAAGACAAGAATTAGATATGTGCATTGCAGGAATTATAAGATATGATGATATAAATTCGCTAGGTTTTAAAACGTCAATTCCTCAAGAATTCAAAATTGATCAATTTTTAATCGGCAATCCAAATGTCCAAGGTTCGAATCTATTTGTCAAATTGAGATTCTTAAAAAAAGTAGGTTTTTTTGATGAGTCTCTTGTTAGTTCTACTGATAGAGATATTTGTATAAGATTAGCAGAGATAAAAAGTTTAAAAGTAGGTTTTATCAATGAACATTTAGTTCATCATTATGCAATTTCTGAATATCCACGATTATCAGATAAAGATTCAAGTAAAAAGATTGAAGGATTGAAAAGTTTTTATGGAAAATATAAATCAAGAATGACGACACTACAAAGAATTAAGTTTCTAAAAAGAGCAAAAAGACTATTTGGTTTAGAAGAAATAGAAAATAAAAATCTGGATGAATACATTCAAAAATTACAATCGCTAAATAAAATAAATAATCAAAATTGAACACATTGAATGATAAAAATAATCCATTACCGCTTTCGATTGTAATAAGATGTAGTAATGACTTCAGGTTATTTGATTGTATAAATAGTATTGATGAGAATGTGGAGATTATTGTCTCATTAACGAAAAATGATAAAATACAAGAGAGATTAGAAAAATTAGGAATTAAATATTTTATTGCTCCAAAGGGAAATCTTTCAATTACATCTAATCTAGGTGTAAATAACAGTCAGTATGAGAAAGTTGTAATTACTGATTCTGATACGATTTTTGAAAAAGGGAGTATATTAAAGATCTATTTTGAATTGGAAAAATATGATATAGTTAGAGCAAATGTTATATTTAGAATAAATCCAAAGAATTTTTTTTCTATTATCGTTGCTAAGGCACGCGAATATGTATATGAGAAAAAATTAGCTTTCACACCTGGTTTAGGGATAAATAAATCTATAGTAGAGAAAATTCACGGTTTTTTTTTCAATCCCCCAGTTCCATGGGCTGTTGATGCGGATCTGAATTTTAGGGCTAAGAAAGAATCGATCAGCATAAAATTTTTGGAGAAAGCGAGAATATATCATACACCCATTGAATTAAAACACGATCTGAAAGCTGCTTTTAGGATTGGAATTGGTGTCTGTGTAGGTGCCCAAAAACTTTCAGAACTATACCCAAATTTGGAAAATATTAAAAATTCTCTTAAAGCAGTAAATAAAAATGAATATTTTAACATCTTCAAGAAAAAATCTATTTTAGTTCTTTTCTATCAAGTTATTTGGGATATTTTCTTTGAAATTGGATATATAGTACAAGAGCATTTAAGTATTTACTAATATTTTCGTTTCAAGGTAATCAATTTCGTCTATTTTCCATATCTATTTATATTCTATTCGGTTCTGAATAGATATATATTTACACATAGAAAGTGAAATGTTCGGTTTGATTAGCTTTCTTACTTTTGATAATTGAGATTTTTTCCAACCAATTTAAGTTGATATATTCTCTGTAAATCAATATTATTTAGATTTGATTGATTTAATTGTTTAGTAATAATTGTTCTAAGAGAATTTTTGAATTCAGGATTAGATCCTAAAAAATTTGGAACCGTTTTCCTATTATATCCAAAATTTATTAAATCAAATCCCAAATTTTCATACTTTTTTATAAAGAGCGGTATTTCTTTTAGATTTTCAATTGTCAATGTCATTCTACCAAAAATTAAAACATTAGTTCCCATTTTTTCTCTGAATTCTCTAATATAATTTATTCCTTTTAGCACTTCTTCAAATTTGGAGCCCTTATTTATGGTTTCATGAGTTTTTTTTGTAGCAGCATTTATTGAAATAACTACGCCTTTTGCTTCCTTTGCTAATCTTCTGGCCATCTCTTTATCTATTAAGGTTCCATTAGTTAGCAGCAAATACTTCTTTCCCATTGTAGCTAAGTAATCTAAATAATAAAGACAATTGTCTATACACAGTGGCTCACCACCTTGAATGAGAATATTCTCAAATGGGGAGATATCAATATTTTTTATTAGAATACTATGATCAATAGTAATTTTATATCTTTTATGATTAATCGGATGATGACACATAATACACTGAATATTGCATTTCTCAGAAAAGCTAATATGAAGTCGCTTTAAATCTCTATAATTAATTTCAATATTATCGGGAATTTTTACGTTTATGATGTTTTTTCGAACAAAATTGCATTTTTCATAACATTCCAAATTTCCTTTTAGAGATTTAACTCTATAGCTTTTTATGATTCTGTTGTTTATAATGTCTTTCAAATGTGATTTGTATATATTACCTAATTTTTGAGGTTTGGTTAAACAGCAAGAATAAACGTCTCCCGTTTTAATAATTGTAACCCCATCCCATAAATCGGGACAAAATGTTTTTTTGGAATTAATCGCTTTCATTCTCCAATTATTTTTTCAATTCTATCAATTGAAATGTAGTTTTTCTTACCCAAACTGCTTTTTATTCGCTCAATATAAAATACATCACAGTTTATACAGACAAGATTTTCAAAATTATCTAATCTTACTTTTTTATATTTTCCATCTATATACCATTTCCTTATTTGTTTACTCTGATTTTTTAAAGATTTTAGAGAGATAGGATAGTGATCTGGATTAGCCATATTAATATCATACCAGCAAATAGGATGCTGGGGCTCTATATATCCATATTTTCCACTTAAAATAATCCAATGATACCCTTTTTTTCTGAAATCAAGTGATTCATACCACTTCAGAAATTCTTTAAATTCTTTTCCATAATAAGCGCTCTTAGCTTCTATAAAAGAATCAATCTCTTCATTAAAATCCCAAATCTTCTCTCTAGTACAGGAAACAATAAATAGGGATTTAGCTGGTTTTAAATTCAAAATGATATTTACAATTCCATTCTCTTTATGGGCATTCTCGTCTTTCATAAATCTTTTTCTATTGAATATCTTCAATTATTTTTTTTAGTCTTTTTCAGATATTTTATTAAAAGCATATTAAGTCTTTCTTCTTTGATTGATTCCTCAACTTTTGCAATTAATTTATATGAATCAGCTAAAGGGTTATCAGAATATTTGAATATATACAAAAAGCTAAAATTAACTTTGTCAAGTAAATCCAATGTTTTTTGGAAATCCTCTTCTGTTTCCCCAGGAAATCCAACGATGATATGAGTTCCAAAATGAACAGTTGGGAGTTTATAGTTCAGATAAGACAGATTTTCTATAACATCATCAATTTTGTAAGGTCGACGCATCAATTTCAAAATTTTATTGCTTCCCGATTGGATCGGAAAATTCAATAAACCAAATTTTCTTTCATTATTCTCAAATAGGGGTAATAAATCATCAAAAAATTTGATGAACCACTGGATCCCGAAATCATGAAAATATAACTTGTAATTACCATCAATTCCGAGCATTTTTTCTAATAATTTGGCAATATTAAAATCAATATCAAGACCGTAAGCCCCTGTATCGCCACCAGTTAAGAAAATAGTATTCGCTTTTTTGACAATCGCTCTCTTGAATTCATTGATAACTATTTTAATTGGTTTACTTTCTAAATCCTTTGTAGCGAGTCTGGTCACGCAATAGGTACAATTACCTAAACAACCGTAATTTAATCTTATCTTATATCCTCTCTTAGCATTTTCATATTCTTCACGATACTTACTATAATGGATATTAATTTTCTTTCCTGTGTGATATCTTTTTTCAAATTCCGTGATATTTGGATCTGGAACTTCTTGAATTTCTACTTCAGATTTAACTAGCCTATCAATTTTCTCTGGTTTTCTCAAAGGAAAAATCTCAAGATCATTCATATACCTAAGTCTTGAAGGATTAATTGAAGGTAGGCAACCTCCGACGATGAATTTAGATTGTTTTTTTCTTTTTTTGTTTATTGATTTTATATTTTTGATGGAAATTTCTTCAAATTCTCTAATAAAGGCACAGGTAACATAAAGAATAATAT
>WJIN01000184.1 GCA_014730295.1 Promethearchaeota archaeon
GATTTATTGATATTATCATATCCATTTTTATTAAACGTATACCAAATGTCAAATACCTCGATAAGATTGTCCTTTTTTAAAGTTCTTTTTAAATCCTCAGTTTTCAATAATGTGATCTTTTTATTTTTTAATTTTTTGTGGATTTCTAGTAATTTGGGGATATTTAAATTTCGATGGTAAGCTATAGCTTTTTCAAAAACTCTAAGGAAATTCTCTTTAATTCCTATAATGTTTGCGAATAAAAACGGATTTATAAGATATACTCCTTTGGTCTCTACACTCTTTCCTTTATATCTAACATTTTTTGGCAGTCTAACTCTCTTTCTGAATAAAAAAAACTTAAGTTATATCTATTTTTGAGATATTTTATAATTTCTGACAATTCAGTTTTAGAAAAAGACAAATTAAAATCATTCACTAACTTACTTGGGCTTATTCCTCTTTTTTTTTCTTCTTTTATTTCACTTAATTTCTTAATATTTATTATTAATTTTATCAAAGTGGAGAAATAATTCTTAAAAGACTCTCTATATTTTGGATCCCTTAAAAAATCTTTCAATTCTATGAAATCTTTTTCATTTATCTTATTTTTGTTTCTAGAACTTCTCTCTGAATGATAATTTTCTAAAAAACTTTGGAAATCTTCGACCCTTTTATATTCGTCATTTAGTATAAAATTACTTACTTTTTGGATAATTTCTTGAATTGATAGCTCATTTTCTAAAAGTAATGAATAGATATAAGAACATACAAATGTTCTAGGAACTTGAGGAAATGATTCCACAATATTCTCATCAATGTTAACCTTAATATAAGGAGATTTGCCTTCAAATAGGTCTTTATCAGAAAATTTTCTATACGTTTTATTAAAATTAGTTAAAAACCACAAATTTCTATAATGTTTGAAAGTTCTTTTATTTGGGTTTCCTACAGTTTCTTTAGCATCTGGAAAAATCTTTACAAATTTTTTCCAATGTTCAAATTTAATATCTTTTCCTTCCTTAATCTTTTCTATATTTTGATCAAAAAAACTAGATATATAGAATGGGATAGTATTTCCTTTTTTGACCTTTATTTTGAATGATAATATTCTTTCTTTCTTTTTATCCTTAAATACTTTTAAATCTCCTACTGAATTAATGTATTTTTCATTATAATTCAGTAAGGAACTATTTAAATAACTTTAGAATTTACGCTGTGATTTGAATTAATAAGATCTAAATGTTTTAGTTAAATAATTTTATTTCTTTCTTTTCTTTTGACTGAATAATTTCCATAGTTCTAGTACTTTTGGAGCTTCATTTTAAGGGTTTTTAAATTCTATTAAAAAATCATATTTTATAATTCATAATTTTAATATATTCCAACATTCATTTTTAAACTATGAAGAATAATTCAGAAAAAAAATACATCGGCACTTTATCCCAAACAGAGTTATTGAAGTTATATGCAAAACATGTCAATAAACCCAAAGTACAGATTTTCAAGCAATTTGGATTCGCGGTAATTCCCGGGAAACGTTCTGGCATCTATTTTAAAACACTGAGCGGTTCAAAGAAAGGGCAACCTCCAATGGAAATCATTAACTGCAGATCCAGCGGGGGTGTGTTTAATCTCGGTCATCGCCATCCCGAAATTGTGAATGAATTGAAAAATGCTTTGAATGCTGGATTAGATCTCGGGGACCATATGCTCTTATCCGAACAGAGGGCACTATTAGGACGACAACTAGCAGAACTCCTACCAGGTGATTTAGATAAAACAACATTTGGCGTGAGCGGAGGCGAAGCGATTGATAGCGCCATTAAATTTTCAAGGGCCTATACCAAACGCAAAGGGTGTATTTCCGCTATAGGTGGATATCATGGTCATACTGGGTTTGCATTACTCACGGGAGACCCCGACTTTAAAGATACTTTCTTGTGGAATAATCCCGATTTTGCGCAAGTTCCATTTGGAAATTTAGACGCAATGGAGAAAGCAATTAATGAAGATGTAGCGTGCGTAATTTTGGAAGGCATTCCCGCGACGGGAGGCGTACTTATCGCGCATGAGGGTTACTTCCCTGGAGTGAGAGAGCTTTGTGATAAATATGGAGTTATGCTTATCCTGGATGAAGTTCAATCTGGATTAGGAAGAACTGGAGAATTTTGGTCCTTCGACGGGGGTTTATATCCGAATGATAAAATTGTTCCAGATTTTGTAGTCTGCGGAAAAGGGATGAGCTCTGGAATCTATCCTCTTTCCACTTGTAGCTACAAATCGAAAATTGAAAAATCAATTTTTAAAGAAGATCCATTTATTCATATCTCTACTACAGGGGGATCGGACCTTGGATGCGCAGTTGCGTCAAAAATGTTGGAGATTCAATCCGACCCAGATTTTCTTGCCCATGTAAAGAAAATGGGTGAATTATTTGGAACGGGTCTCAGAAAAATTCAAGAAGATCATTCTGATCTTATCAAAGAAGTCCGAGGGCGAGGATTAATGTGGGGTATCGAATTTTATGAGGAAATAGATGGTCAATTAAATATGCTCCATTGTATAAACGAGGGAGTGTTATTAAATTATTGCGGAAACAATAAGGCAACCGATATCATCATGCCTCCCCTTATCATCACCCAAGAGCAGCTTACTGATGTACTTGACAAGATCAGCAATGCTATAACCAGACTAAGTGAGTTGAAAAAGTCATAAATAGTTTTATTTACCCTTTTCTCTTTCTTTATTCTTCCAATGATTGTTATCCCCAGTTTTAAAATATCAAAAATTATAAACTATGGGAATTACTAAAAAAATAACACATTTCAAAATATTTTATCCTAATAAAAAATCATGGACTTGGAAAAACTTTTTCGCCCGAAATCGATGGCAGTTGTAGGAGTCAGTAAAAGCAACAATTTATCTCCCGGAAGAATTATATTACTAAAGAACGAATTTGAGATGAATGTTGACGTGTATGGAATCCATCCATCTGGTGGAACAATAGAGGGTATACCGCTTTATAAGAGTTTAGATGAATTACCCGTAAAACCTGACATTTTAGCCATTGCAGTCGGTCCAGATGATACCTTAAGCTATATTGAGCAATGCGCACAATATGATATCCCCGCGAGCATTATTATTGGCGGGGGCTTCGCCGAAATTGGGGGAAAAGGGATTGAAAGACAGCAGAAATTAGAAAAAATTGCCTTTGAGAATGATATAGCAGTGCTAGGACCAAATTGTATTGGTGTCTATTCTCCCCCTCTGATTGATACGGTGTTTTTACCCACAGAAAGAATAACTCGACCACCGAAAGGTTCTGTTGCCCTTATCAGTCAATCGGGCGGGGTACTCATTGACCAATTTTTCGTGAAGTTCAAGGAAAGAAATATTGGTGTTTCTACTGCTGTGTCCATTGGAAATAGGGCGGTTGTGGATGAGACTATGCTTTTAGAGTATTTTAGTAAAATAGATCCCGATACCAGTAATATCGCATTTTATTTGGAGGGCTTTAAAGAAGATGGTGCTCGAAAGTTTCTCAATCTTGCTAAGCAATCAGAAGATACCGTCATTGCTTATTTTGGAGGGATCACTGCCCAAGGGAAGGTGGCCACGCAATCTCATACTGCAAGTCTCGGAGGGAATCTGAAAGTACTTTCGGGGGCATTGAAACAATTTTATATAATCCAACCGCATTCTGAACGTGAGTTATTAACGGAACTTAAAGTTTTTGATGTACTCTCTCATAAACAAAAACCATTTGGGCAGAATACCGTGACATTTGGAGATGTAGCAGTATTATCTGTCTCTGGTGGTCATGGAGTATTATGTGCGGATATGTTAAAAGATTATGGCCTGAAAGCGGTCCAGTTTACTGATGAAGAGAAGGAAGATATGTACGAACTTATGAATCCCGTTGCAAGAGAGATAGCCTCATTCAACAATCCTATTGACTTAACCGGCTCAGTATTGGACAAGGATATCGAAAGTATAGTAGAATATCTGTCAGGGATAGAACGTATAGAATGTATTTTGCTTTTATTATTACCGTATCCCCCCAATATCTCGTTCCAAATTGGAAGAAGAATTACGAATGTCGTGGCAAACAAGAGAAAACCCATTATCACATTCATTCCTTATGTAGAAAAATATCAAATGATTATCGAATCGCTTGAGATTGGGAACATTCCCGTCTTTCATAGTATAAAGGAAGTCGTGCAAGCTGCCTCTGCGCTAAAAACAAGAACGCGATTCCAAAATCTAAAACGAGAAAATATCTTTTGGGAAGACAGATAATTATTCTATTCTCAATATATCTCGCGTTTTTAGTTTGTGGTTATTCCACGTTAATTATATTATCCAATTCTGCGATAGATTTTGAGATATAAGATTCATCAGAGAGAGATAAGTTTATTGCATTCTGCGAACAAATTTCTACACAACGACCGCACCCACGGCATTCTTCACTAATTTCTATGTGATTACCTCGTTTATGGATAGCATTTACAAAACATACATCATTAAGGCAGTTTCCACAGAGAGTACATTTTTGATGATCAATTTTGACCTGAATCCCAGGCATTTTTTTTATTTTTGAGCCAATAGCTTTATCTAAGATCGGCGAAATTTTCCATAAACAGCAACATGGGCAGCAGTTGCAAATAGAGAGAAGTTTCTCACCATCCTTTACTCCCAACCACTGTTTATCTAGTAAGTTTTTGCCGATCATATGAACTAATCCCTCTTCACCACATTTTCTTATATGTTCTAACGCTTCTTCTTTGCTAACCCGTTTTCCTAATTTCGGATTTATATCTAATACCCCTCTTCCCAAAAATAAACATCCGAGATTGATAGGATAATCCTCGCATTCCATACTGGCTCGACAAATACAAAAATTCATGATCCAATGATAATTAGCTTTCTTAATAAAATATTCTAACACTTGGGATGGCAGGACAAAATTATCTGGTTTTCCAATATTCTGTTCAATAGGAATGACGGTATCTTTTGGAAGATAAATGATATTGTCTCCTTTAAACAGTAAGAAATCAAATAATTTGTTCAAAAATGGAATATTTGTTAATTTCGCAATCAGCTTTACATTTGGAAACGCTTTCTTCAATAATTTTACAAACCAAATTGGTCGAGCCATTATCAGTAGGTCCTTTTTCAATTATTTTTATATGGTATTATTATATCTACTTATATTCTGTATTAAAATTTGCTCCATCATAAATAAACCTTTAATTTTAAAATCTACCTTTTCTTACTGGTAAAGGATCTACAGTAAAAGCCATTCTATTTGAGAGTCTGACAAGCATATCCATTTTTATTTCCGAGTATGCTTTACTATTCCACAGATTTTCTGTTTCACTTGGATCTTGTTCTAAATCATATAATTCGCCATAACTTCTCGTATGATCAACGACAAGCTTATATCGTTCGGTGCGCACCATCGTGGCGTGCGCGGTCGGTTCTCTATGCCATGGCATTGCGTTGTAATATTCAGAATAGATATCTTCTTTTTGATAATCTGGGGTTTCTTGATTAGATATTAACGGCCATAGAGACTTTCCTTGCATACCATCGTGGTAAGGCTCTCCTAATATATCCAAGATCGTCTGTGGAAGATCAATCAACTCAACAAGCGCTTGAATCTTCTGCGGAGAAATATGGTTTTTCCAATATACAATTAAAGGTACGTGAATGCATGGGTCATAAAAATATGGGCCTTTCAAATAAATTCCGTGATCTCCCAGCATCTCTCCATGATCAGACATAAATATGATGAGTGTGTTCTCCAATTGGTTTGTTTCCTTTAGTACGTTTATAATCTTTCCGACTTGAGCATCAATCAAGTCACACATTGCCCAATAGGCAGCTTTGATGGCTCGATGATCTCGTTGTTTCATATGAGTATAATTAAATCGCTCTGTCTGGCCGTATGCGCCTTCATGATCAATTTTTTGCCATTCCGTTTTATTCTCTAATTCTCCTTGGTGATAATTAGGCAAGGGAATTTCATCAAAAATTTCCATATAGCGATTGATATATTTCTCAGGAGGATCGAATGAATGATGAGGATCAAAGATATTGATTGAGAATAGCCATGGGGTATCAAAATTTGCTGCTTGTGTTATAAAATTAATTCCCTTTTCGACACACCACGTGGTTTGATGATATTCTTCGGGCCAACCATACTGAACAAATCTGGACTTTTTGAAACGCTTCTTCACATACCGAGCATCCTTTTCTTTTAGCCATTGAAAATATTCATTCGTCAACCAGAGATTAGTATTATCATGGGACCAATGAAACTCATCATATCCATCTTCAATCCTTCTTTCAGTCCCTCTCCTCACATTAGGATCTGCTGCTGATAAATGCAATTTACCCGAAAGTCCACATATATACCCCACATCAGACAAGATTTTTGGAAGTACAATTTCCCCTTCTGGAATATCTGCTCCATTTTGACGGGCTCGACACGTTCTCGGATACCTTCCCGTAAGAAAACATCCTCTGCTAGGTGTACATACAGGGCTTTGGGAAAAGGCGTTCATAAATTGGACACCTCCCTCAGCTAATTTATCCAAGTTTGGTGTTTCTACAAAAGTATTACCATAACAACCGAGAGTATCAAATCTCTGTTGATCTGTACATATCCAGAGGATATTTGGTCTTTTTTCGGTCATAATTAGCTTACTTAATCTTATTTTCTAAAAATAAAATAATTTAATTCTATAATAATTAATTATTCTAATAATAATAAAGAATGTTAATAGGACTCAAAATCAATGTCTCAAAATAAACCATATTTAAACCCAGAAGTTGATCTTGATGAGCGAGTCGAGTCGCTCCTTGATGACTTAAATTTAGAAGAAAAAATTAGATTAATTCGAGGTAAAGATTTTTGGACTACTGAAGCTATAGAACGGCTGAGAATTCCACCTTTTGGTATGACAGATGGTCCTCTTGGAGTAGCATACCATTCGAGTTTTAAGGGCAACCGTACACGGTTTCCAGCGACTATTAGTTTAGCTTCCACGTGGAATAAAGAGTTAGCATTTAAGATGGGAAAAGCAATGGGAAAAGAAACAAAAATAGCGGGGCGCCATCAAATTCTTGGACCGGGGGTTAATATAATTCGTTCACCGCTATGTGGGAGGAATTTTGAATATCTTAGTGAAGATCCGGTACTTTCCTCTGATATAGCTGCGGAAATAGTGAAGGGAATCCAGTCTGAAGGAGCTGCAAGTTGCATCAAACATTATCTTACAAATAATTCTGAAACCAAGAGAACGAAGATAAGTACACAAATCAGTGAGCGCGCATTACAAGAAATTTACGTGAAGAATTATAAGAGAATCATTGAAAAATCGGACCCTTGGGGATTGATGGTGTGCTATAACAAAATAAACGGGACATACGGTGCAGAAAATAAGTATATCCTCACTGATATTCTTGTTGACCAACTTGGATTCACTGGACATACAGTCACCGATTGGGGGGCGGCTCAACGTACTTCGGGAGCTTCTGCGTGTATAAAAGCGGGATTAAGCCTTGAAATGCCTGGAAGTTTCATACTAAGCAGAGTTTATAAAAAAAAGAAAGTGCAAAAAGCTTTAGAGAGCGAAGAAATCAGCGAAGTGGATATTGATAATCTTGTGCGTCCTTTGTTAAGAACCTTCCTTCGAGTCGGCTTATTGACTCAAGATGAGGTCTCTCCCAAGGATATTATTGATAACCCAGAGCATCAAGCCATAGCACGGCAAATTGCAGAAGAGGGGATGGTATTGCTCAAAAATGATGATAATTTTCTACCTCTCGATTTGAATCAGATTAATAAAATTGCAATTCTCGGACCGAACACCGATACTAAATTTGGCAAGCCATTTTACGGAGGCAGCAGTGCTGTTGTACCGCCTTTCGAAATAACACCGTATGAAGGAATTAAAAACTTTATTTCCGATAAAGCCGAAATTGTGTCCAAGCCAGAAGAGGCGGATGTGGTTTTTCTAATTATGGGACTCAATCACGGAGGTCATTTTATACTAAATCTACTTTTAAAAAGGGAGGGTGACACTGAAGGATCAGATCGGACTACTTATTCTTTGCCTGATGATCAGGAACAATTAATTAAAGAGACTTTAGGTAAAAATAAAAATACAGTCGTGATTCTAGTTGCGGGAAGCCCAATTAATGTATCAAAATGGTATGATGATGTCCCTGCGCTTTTAAACGCCTGGTATCCAGGAATGATGGGAGGAGATGCACTTGCACGTATTTTATTTGGTGAAGTTTCACCCTCTGGAAAATTACCCGTAACCTATCCTAAGAAGATAGGGGATCATCCCGCCCACAAAAGTGAACGTAGATTTCCGGGAGATCTTGACGAGTTAAAGATCTATTTTGATGAGGGGATTTATGTAGGATACCGATATTTTGATAAAGAAAATATTGAACCATTCTTTCCTTTTGGCCATGGTCTTTCCTATACGGAATTTAAAATGTCCAATATTCAAATAGATAAAAGTGTAGTCAAACGGGGAGAGACTTTTACGATCTCTGTTGATGTGGAAAATATTGGAAACCGAAACGGGGCGGAAATAGTTCAAATCTATATAAGTGATGAGGAATGTTCAGTGGATAGACCTCCCAAAGAACTTCAAGCGTTTGAGAAAGTATATTTAGAACCAAGAGAGAAAAGGAATATTAAAATAGAATTGAATACAAGTGCATTTGAATTCTATTCCGAATCAGAGCATAAATTCAAAGCAGAGGATGGCTCCTTTACGATTTGGGTGGGGTCATCGTCAAGAGATCTTCCATTAACGGGAAAAATTGACTTGCAATCCTAATATATTTCTACCTTTTTTTAAACCTATTTTAGATAATTTTATAATATTCTACAACAAAATTTGTTATATCGCACTCAAGAATGAAATAGGTTTTGATTAATTATGGATATTAATTTAAATTTACTAAAAGAGTTTGAAAAATATATTGATACTATTCATCCTGAAAAAGGAAAAGTCCCTATCAAAATTTTAGGATTTGGGGAGATTTCCCTTGTGTTTGAAATAGTCGGCGATTCAAAGCAAATTGCTTATAAACGAATTCCGATTTTTGACAACGTGGCTCAAGTTAAAAGACATATTTGGGCATATAATGAATATAATAGAATATTAAAAGAAGAAGTTGGATTAATATTACCGGATTACGGTTGCGCGTGGTTCAGAGATGAAAGAGGAAAAATCCAATTCTATTGTGTGCAAGAGAAGATAAATCCTGAATCGGTTGGCAATAAGATTATTCATAAAATAACAGATGAGGAGATAAAAATACTTGTATTAATGGCATTAAGGGAGATGAAAAAAGTATGGACCTATAGCAAGAATAATAATAAGATTGATTTAGGACTCGATGGTCAAATCTCTAATTTTTCAGTGATCGACTATGAGCCCGAAAATCCACGCATAACTAATGACACTAAATTACGGTATTTAGATACCAGCACACCTATGTTTAAGATAAATGGGATGGAAGCTATGGAAGCCGTACTATTTCTGAAAAGTGCGCCCTCATTTTTGAGATGGCTATTAAAGGCAGCATTCTTGGAAGACACCGTTAATAGATACTATGATTGGAGGCGCGTATCCATAGATCTCATCGCTAACTTTTTCAAGGAACAAAGAGCAGATATGATTAGACCTTTGATAGAACTTACAAACTCCTTTTTTGAAGAAGAAGCCTCTGAATTCGATATAGAGAAAATTAGTTTGAAGGATGTGCAAGATTATTATAAAAGTGATAGAGACATGTGGATAATTTTCCAAAAGGTTCGGAAATTCGATAGGTTTCTGAAAACCAAGATTTTAAAAAAACAGTATGATTTTTATCTTCCTCCAGATATTGAACGCTGAATATGTTTGAGGAATGTAAAAAAAAGTGAATTAATATTCTGGAAAAGGATTTATTTTGTATCTTTTTGTGTTTTATTCTAAATTTTCTCACTCATCAATTCACTCGATAACTATTAAGATGGTCCCTTTTTATATTTCTTAAGAATTAGTTTAAAATTTGAATGATACCATCTTATATAAATATGAAACCAAAAGTCTATCTAACTTCTAATGTGTTCTCACCCCAAGAAATTGGACAAAATGAGAAAATTCAAGATTCTCTTAGGATTCAGATTGAAGAATTATGGAATAAAGTGGAGTCAAATGCAGACTTAAAAGTGTTTGAAGGCCGTTTTCCTACAGAATCTCAATTAAGACAAGAAGTTGGGAAATACTCGCCTCAAATTATTGGATGTCATTTAAGTCATCCTATATCCAAAGATATACTCGAGAATTCCGACATCTTTGCCGTCTCGACTTCTACCGCGGGATTTAATCATATTGAAAGACCTATTAAAGATAATATTATTATCACGCATACTCCAGGTGTCTTATTTGAAACTGTAGCCGATTACACCATCGCTTTAATCATGGCAAATTTGCGTAATCTTATCGATCTTCATAACTATGTTTGGAATGGTCAATGGTCTCCGGAGGAAAAATGGGACTTAGATCAGAAATTGTCTTCTGTTATTGATAATAAAGTTGTTGGCATCGTTGGTTTGGGTGAAATTGGTACAGAATTAATGAAACGGTTATATGCGTGGAATCTAAAAATCATCTATTATGATAGATATCCAATGGTAGAGTTGGAAAAATTATATCCAGGTCTTGAATATAAAGAGAATATCAAAGACCTTTTTAAAGAAGCTGATGTGGTATCGCTCCATGTTCCGCTGAATTCTGCCACCAAACATATGGTCGATGCTGATCTGCTTAGAATAATGAAACCAAAAGCTCTTTTAGTTAATACAGCTCGCGGTGGTGTGATAAAATTTGATGACTTACTGGAATTATATGAAACGGACCAGATTGATATAAATATCTCTTTTGACGTATTTCCCGAAGAACCACTAGATTCTGCCATTTTACAAAGACTTAAACTTATAAAAGAAAATAATCCCGGAATACGGATGATCTTAATGCCTCATAATGCATCGGCAGACGCAGACACAAGAGGTAAAATGGTGATTATGCTCTTAGAAGATATTCTTCAAATTATTGATTCAAAGAATATTAAAGACTTAGAAAGTATCCATTTAATTCCTCCCCATAAAAAAAAGTTGCACGATGAAGACTGGCGAATTTTTAAATATTGGGAAAAGAAATAGTGGATGATGAAGAATGAAAATTGCAGCAGTTCAATTAGAGGCAGAATTTGCTAATGTGAAGAAAAATCTTCAAAAAATTAGAAGACTGGCTATTCAGGCATTTGAAGAAGGTGCAGAATGGGTGATTTTGCCGGAATTCTTTACATCGGGAATGGGATATCACCCTAAAATGCATTCAGTTATACAACCTTTCTTAGGAAAACCATTATCTTTATTAATGGAATTAGCCGATAAATATAAAGGAGTCATTGGCGGTTCTTTTCTTACTCAAAGAGGTTCTGATATTTACAATTCTTTTTTACTGGTATTTCCTGACAAGTCAATCTATATCCATGATAAGGATCAACCCACCATGTGGGAAAATTGTTATTATATAAGTGGTAGTGATGAGGGAATTCTTAAAACAAATGAATATGATGTGGGAGTGGCGCTTTGCTGGGAGTTTATCCGCTCTCGAACTCCAAAACGATTATTAAATAACATCGATTTCGTAGTTGGTGGATCTTGCTGGTGGACTTTACCAGACCAAAAGG
Organism: Promethearchaeota archaeon; assembly: GCA_014730295.1. The sequence goes on from WJIN01000184.1 coordinate 11,758, forward strand.
TTCCAGGATTTCCCGATGTTTTATTCGAAAGAAATCGACAAATCATGTTTAAAGCGCCCCAAAAATTAGCTAAATTGCTGGGAGTCCATGTAATCCACGCAGCTCATGCAGGTGAGTTTAAATGCGACATGCCCTTAATGCCTTTCATCAATTACAAATCTTATTATCTGGGAGAGACGCAAATTGTGGATGGTGCTGGCAAAATATTGAACCGCCTAACAAGAGAAGACGGAGAAGGCTTCATTATGAACGATATCAATCCAAAACAAAAATGGCCTCCAAGCGAAGAAATTCCTAAACGTTTTTGGATCCCGAAATTACCTTTTCAGTTTCGTCTAATTTGGTTTTATCAAAATCTTTTTGGGAAATATTATTATTACCGTACAAACACAAGACCAAACATTCGGTCTAAAGACCTACCCCCATAGTTATATAAACTATTACACAATTTTTTAAAATAACTTATTAATTTGTAATTAGTATGATTCGAACCTTTATTGCTTTCGATTTAGACGATGAGGAAACCATCAATAACATTGAAGAATTTATGGAACGTCTTAAGAAAAATCAACCCAGGATCAAACCGATTGAATCGGAAAATATTCATCTTACCGTGAAATTCCTAGGCAACATTAAAGAATCCACGGCTCCCAAGATCCACCATATAATTGACCGAGAAGTCAACGAAAAGATACTCCATGGCGATATATACACATACGAGCTGAAAGGAGTAGGAAACTATAGAAATTATGAGATTATTTGGGCTGGAATGGAAGGAGATATCGAACTCCTACAGAAAGTAAAAGATACTGTTGAAGAAAAGCTTAATGAACGACTCAAAATCAAAAAAGATAAACGGAGAAGCTTTACACCACATATAACCATCGCACGACTTAAAAAGAAAAGGAGAGATTACAACACCTTCGATAGTTTTAAAAATATCATTAAAGAAAAACGAAACAAGGAGTTTGGCCCCTTTACGATTAAAAAAATAAAATTAAAGAAATCTGTTCTAACACCAAAAGGACCGATATATTCTGATTTAACCTATGAAAAATAAATAACCTTGAATAAAATATGAAGGCACTAATCTGGGATTTAGATGGGACACTTATCCATTTTAAAATTAATTTTATTAAAGCCCGCCGTACCGCGATGGAAATTCTCAAGAAAAATGAGATTCCAAAAGAGGAATTAAGTATTAAAAAGAGTATTTTAGACAATGTCAGACATGCGATAAAGATTTTTGAGGAAAACGGCTTAGATCCTCAAAAAATTAATACCATTGTTGAGGAGATTGATAAGGAAGTATCCAATATTGAACATGATGCCGCACTGAAAGCATCTCGAATTGATGGAATCGAAAAGGTACTCGAATTTGCACGGGATCAAAATTTAGAGCAAGCAATCTATACCTATAATACTACCAAAAACGCAATTACTTCTCTAAAGACGGTTGATTTATTAGAGTATTTTAGCGTTATCGCTGGAAGAGATTCTGTAGAAAATCCTAAACCTCATAAAGAACATTTATTATATATTTGTAATAAATTGGATGTGTCACCCGAAAAAGTTATAGTCATCGGAGATACATATCGTGATATCGAAGGCGCTTTAAAATTGGGGGCAAAATCAGTTGCCATAAAGACTAGAACCTCCGGATTTTCCAATAAAGAAATATTTGAACAAGCTGATGTTATTATTTCTCAAGAAGCAATTCCGGGCGAATTAATTGTTGCATTAAATAAACTATTATAATAAATTGAAAAATAAAATGTGAGAGAGCTTATTTCAACAGAATTTAGTTCAATATTTCATTTTTCTTCTTTCTCGAAAGATCCTAAATTTCTTCAGAATTATCAAAATCCCGCTGATAAAATACCTCATCTACGCTATGGAGAGCGCAATTAAGCTCCTCTAATTTTTGGGTGATTGTCTCTAAGTCAAGATCATATCCTCCGACTTTGATGTGCAACGATGCAGTTCTCTGATCTAACTCGTCCACATTTATTCGAACCACATCAACACCTTCAATTTGCATCAGCGTTCTAGCTATCAAATCGCTCCCAGGATTATGAGGTTTTAGCACGTCAAGGTAGAATTCATTACGCATTTCGAATTTTTTCCTCTTTATTTTAACTTTTTTAGGACTAAATCGAACTATATCAAATATATTATAACATTGAATAATAAAGATTTATTTTTTTAATTATTATCGGTTCCCAAATATTTCCAGACTCGTCTTTTTTTCAACTAAAATATTGTTCGACATTATTAAGATTTTTTTCCTCCATTTATAACCTAAATTTTAAATCAAGGAGGATTAACATTTAATAATCAATAGTAATATTCATTTATTAAGTAGTAAAAAATAAAGTGTTAGGTATTTTTAGAATGGAGAGTCCGCAAGTGAAGAAGGTTATTGAGGAAAAAGGAGAGATTTCAGATGAGTTAGATTATGCTTTGATGAAATACCTGCTAACTAATCGAGGAAGTGGCTACACACCATGTCAACCTCAGTTGGTTGAATTAGAAAACGGAAAAGAAGCAATTAAAATGAGTATTGATAATACCTTTATTGGGAAAGATAACGCGCTTATGGGGCTGGGAATTGTGGGGAAGATTTTTATTGATCCCGAATCCTTTGATATTCTCTATGCGACTCCAAAGGAGGAGTTGGAGAAAAATATAGAAAAGCTTGAAAAGTCTGGAGTCCAACCTCAAAAGAGACCTAAGGGCAAATACTAAGCATAATAACCATTTTTAACAGCCTAGAGTAGCTTTTTCAAAAAGTAATAAAAAACTTAATTTAATATTCTATTTTTACATTAATAACGTAAATATGACAGCTAACGCTCAACATCTTGAAGAAATTATCAGAGATTATCTATTAGATGAGGGAATCCTTCGAAAGCGAATAGACAATGAAAATCTTGAATTTGGATATCAATTTGAATTTCCTCCCTTTACCGAAGGTGGGAATAAGAGAGGACAGAATATGGTGGTATATCAACCAAAAAAGAAAGATCTCATCATAATTTCCATTGCGACCCAAATCTCTCCTCCTCACGTTGAGGCACTGGAAAGTGTGGATGGTAGGAAAATCCGATTTTTCGTAGAGCTAAAAAAATTGCTTCTCTTGAGAAATTTGTTTTTTCGATTAGATATCGATAATTATAGATATGAGATTTCTGATCAGATGTTTATCACGGACGATGAACCGATTTCAAAAAATCACTTTTTCCAGACAGTTCGAAAGGTCTTTAACATACAAGCATATAGCAATTTACTTCTTATGGAGTTTTGTTCCGGTAAAATACAACAGGAAGATTTTGAGAACACGGAAAAATTTCAATCCGGTCCGGGATTTTCTCTTTATACTTAAATAAATGGCTTTGAGGGTGGTAATTATTTTTAAAAAATGGATTCAAGCATTAGGAAAACTCGATTATGTCCAAGGGAAGGATAGACCTGATGTTGAGTGTATCTTGTGTGCGGTTCGGGACGAAGATGAGAGGGTGAGAGTGTTAAAAGTATATGAGGATGAGATTCTCTTTGTATGTTTAAATCTGTATCCCTACAATCCTGGTCATCTTCTCATTGTTCCCAGAGACCATATTACTAAATATCTTGATCTTTCTAAAGCTGATTTACTCCATATAACTCGGACTATTCAAGGATTACAGATGCTTCTCAATGATCTTTACAATCCCCACGGCTACAATATTGGCTTAAATGAGGGGACTGATGCGGGAGGCTCCATAAAACATCTGCATTTTCATATTGTTCCACGTTACGGTGCTGAATTAGGGTATATCGATATTGTGGGAAAAACACGCGTCGTGGTGGAAGGTCTTAAATCTGTAAAGAACAAAATAGATGAGAAGATTGATAAATACCTAAATCCAGAATTTTACGAGAGTTTTTAAAAATTTTCCTAAACATATATCTAATCTAATGTCAATAAACGAGAACAGAATACATAACCGTATTAAAAAATTTTCGTTTCCCCGATTATCGGGCACGGAATTCGAAAAAAAGGCTTCTAAACTTGCTCAAGAAGAAATAAAAAATATGGGCCTTGAACCACAGATACAGCAGTTTCAGTTCTCCACTTTTTACTCTAGAATTTATCCTAAGATCACCTTTCCGCTTACTTTTTGGTTAGTAATCTCCTTTTATCTCCGATTTGAACCTCTTTTACTCCTACTGAATTTTCTAATCATTAGTATTTTTTTTTTACCTTTCTTTATTCTCACCAGAAAACCCGAGACCATACGGTTTGGTAAAGTTTTAGAGTCCAAAAATGTTTATGTGCGAATAGAGAATGAAGCTGACCAAAACGAATTGCAACTCGAGGATAAGGAAATTAAAAATGTATTTTTTATTGCCCATTTAGATTCTAAAGGACAAAGATTTATAGCCAGAACACGCTTCTTAAGCATTCTCGGATATACATTTTCCTTAATTTCACTGGGAATTATCATCTTTTTACGAGACCTTATCTTCAGGCAACTTTTTTTCCTCATTAGTATCATCGGGGCTATTCCTTTAGCGATTAATTTCATATCTGTGTTGATTCTTACTTTAAATACAACAAATAATAACTCGAAAGGGGTAGTTGATGATGCCTCTGGAATAGCGTGTGTTTTAGAGTTATTAAATCATTATTCGGAGCCTCAGAATAGATTGAAAGGTTTAGCCTTTTGGTTTGTACTTACGGGCGCAGAAGAGACTGGTACTATGGGAATACGTAATTTTCTTGAGCTTATTCGAGATATCAATACTGAAACCTCATTGGTAAATAATTTTGAATCTCTGGGAAAGAGCGTTGCTGTGTTTATCAGCAAAAACAATTTAGACGATAATCCCTCATATTATAATCACTTTGAAGAAAAGGCTAAAAAATACAAATTTCGAACACAAGTAAGCTCCGTTAATCGAGGGGTTCATACTGATGGAATTTACTTATTTCAAAATGGATTCAATCTTTTCGAATTTGGAAGCACAAATGTTGGAAAATATATGCACTCTAAATTTGATACACTTGAAAACGTAGATGCGAGAGTGCTAAAAAAATTATGTGAGTTTTTAGTTGAATTGTTAGAAGAGACTCAGAAATAAATAAAAAAATAAGAAATTCATCTAATTTTATGTTCTTGGTTGCTTATCTTTGGGATAAAGATACAATCGTTCATACAGCTCCTGGAATATAACGACTGGGATGGTAGAAACTAATATCATTACCCAATCTATCGCTGGAATTGGATATGTACCTATAAATAATTGCATGAATGGAGTGTATATCGCAAACACAAGTAAAAGTAAACCCAAGAGAATTGCTCCGATTAAAATTTTGTTTTCAAATGTTTTTTTTGAGAAAATTGTAACATTCTGACTTACTGCTAAGCATTGGAAAGTTTGATAAATAACTAAGGCAGCGAAAATAATGGTCCTGGATCGCGACAGATCTGCTGTAATGATATTAATTGACAGATCGAAATTAATTGTCCAGAGAAATAGAAACAATGATCCTATAGCATTAAGCAATCCAAAAATCATTATAAAAATCACTAAGTCTCTATCTAACAACTTTTCTTCGGGATCCCTTGGCTTACGTTGCATTATATCTTCCTCAGGGGGACTTACTCCTAATGCTAGGGCAGGAAATGTATCAGTTACCAAATTGATGTATAATAATTGTATTGCTAATATTGGAATGAAGATATGTCGGAAAAATAGCAGTCCAAATAAGGTTAATACTAATACTGTGATAACCTCTCCAGCATTAGCAGATAGCAGATAACTAATAAATTTTTTTATATTATCGTAAATTCTTCGTCCCTCACTCACAGCTTCTATAATATTTGCAAAATTATCATCCACTAAGATCATATCGCTTGCTTCTTTAGCGACGTCAGTTCCGGTTATTCCCATTGCCACTCCAATATCGGCTCGCTTTAATGCAGGAGCATCATTTACCCCATCTCCGGTCATTACAACAATCTCGCCATGATATTTAAAAGCGTTAATTATGTTTAACTTATGTGATGGATTTACTCTCGCAAAAATTTCTGTGTCCTTGACTTTTTCTCGGAGTTCTTCTTCAGTCATTTTTTCAAGTTGTTTTCCAGTGATAGGTTCAGCTTCATGAGATAACGATATTTCAGTACCGACAGCCCTCGCTGTTTCCTTATGATCTCCGGTAATCATAATAACACGGATTCCTGCTTCCCTTGCCTTCAAAACGGCAGGTCTTGAGGAACTCCTTGGCGGGTCGATCATTCCGACAAAACCTTCAAAGATAAGATCCTCTTCTACCTTTTCGACATCCCTCTCCTCTAGTAAGCGTTCTGCTTCTTTCGTTTCGATATCTCTAAATGCAAACCCTAAAATTCTGTATGCGAAATTTGACGAAAATCTTTCACTGGTTGATATGATTTTTTCTTTCATTTCCTGGTCTAAGCTTTTTATCTGTCCATCTTCTACATAGCTAATGCAATGTTCAAGTAAGATATCGAGAGCACCTTTTACCATAATTCGATATTTTTCGGTCGTTTTTTCTTTTGTTATAACGCTCATACGTTTACGGTTACTGTCAAAGGGAAATAAATATTCAAGATCCCATTTATTATTAATCTCCTCAATACCTTGTGCTTTTTCTGCCATTATTAACAATGCTACTTCTGTAGGGTCTCCAAAAGTCTTGTACGGTTTTTCTTCTCCTTGGAACTCTATTGAGGCTTCATTGGCAAGTGTGGCAATTTCAACAAGAGTTTTTAATTCTGGGTTTTGGTCAGGTTTTGACTCCTCGGCAGTGGTTTTTTCGATTATTTTTCCAACATTCGTGTATCCCGTTCCCGTGACTTCATATTGATCTTGATCTCTCCATATTAACTTTACCGTCATCTCGTTTTTAGTTAAGGTGCCTGTCTTATCCGTACAGATCACCGTACTAGAACCGAGAACTTCTACTGCGGGAAGCTTTCGAATAAGCGCATTTTTGCGTGCCATTCTCGTTACTCCGATTGCTAGAGAAAGCGTCATCACCGCAGGTAATCCCTCTGGAACAGCAGCTACTGCGAGCCCTATTGCAAAAATGAATAATTCTGTAAACTCCTCCAGCCCCACGATAATAATTTGTACAGCAAAGATACTTGCTGCGATAATTACAATGAATATCGTTAATTGTTTGGCTAAAAGGTTTAACTTTTTTTGAATCGGTGTTTCTTCGCGCTCGATTTCGGTTAAAGATGATGCGATCTTTCCTAGTTCCGTGTTAAGACCTGTTTTCGCGACAACACCTTTCCCCGAACCGCTGACTATGGTCGTTCCTTTATGAACCATATTCTCTCTTTCTGCCAATGGAGTATCTTCGGGTAAGACTTTATTTACTTTGCGTACTGGTAACGATTCTCCTGTCAATATTGCTTCACTTACACTGATCTCATAACTTTTTATTATGCGAATATCCGCGGGGATAACATTTCCCGCCTCTAAGAAGACAATATCTCCTGGAACTAAATATTCCGCCTTCAGTTTAACTTTCTCACCGTCTCTAAGAACGATTACTTCACTTTTTGCCAATGATTGGAGCGCTTCGATTGCTTTCTCCGCAGAATATTCTTGATAAAATCCAAGTCCCGCATTTAAGAGTATCACAACCGCTATTGCTGTAACTTCAATAACTACCCCTTGGTCATTTTCTATTATTCCTATAAACGCTGTGATTAAACCAGCTACAATTAATATTAGGACCAATAAATCCCTAAATTGATTGAGAAAGAGTACCACGGGCGAGGTTCTTTTCTTGGTGGCTAATTCGTTTTTCCCATACTTTTGTATACGCAACTCCGCTTCTGAAGCTGTCAATCCCTTCTCATTTGTGTTTAAGGTTCCATATAATTCAACAATGGATTTTTGATGTGCTTCTATCATATTTAAAAATATTTTTCGTTTTAGATTGATCTCAAATAGTTATAGTCCATATTAATAATTTGATTTTATAAATAATCAATCCATTGTGGCTTCATAAAACACTCGAAAAACTACAACCATAAGCTTGTTCTCGATTTTTATTCGGTTGATTTTTAATGTAAAGTAATATGCGGATGATAGACTCATATCTATCTTTCAGCGTGAAAGAACGGTTTCACGAAATAATCTCCAAAAATTAGATCAGATCAACCAAGAATTCTTATAGGATTAATAATTCTAAAAAAAAATCTTGAAATATTTCAAATTATAATTTTTAGAAATCTGGGTGATTAATATAAATAATTCAGAAGATAGAGAGATATTATGGTCGGATGCGTCTGACCCAGAAATGGAGCATGCATACCAAAAAGCAAGAGAAACATTTAAATTCTTTTGGCGGGAATTATTCTGGGAATATAGGCGAATCGTTCCGTCATTTGATTTAGCATTAGTTAAGTTGCCATTCTCTGATGAAAAGATATCCCAAAATGAGAATAAAAATCCATCAGTAGAACATATGTGGATAAATAATATTAATTTTGATGGGGAAAGCATTGAAGGAATTCTAATCAATGAGCCTCAACAAATACAATCGGTTAAGCAAGGAGACGTTATAAAAGCGCTATTTAACAAAATTTCCGACTGGATGTATTCCATGCATAGTCAAGTATATGGGGCCTTTACGATAAATTTATTACGTTCTCGCATGAATAAAAAGGAGAGAGAAAGCCATGATGACGCATGGGGGCTTAAATTTGCTGATCCTTATCAAGAAAAAATTACACCATACTTTGAACAAGACAAACCAATCGATGCTACTATTGAGCATCCCATGAGTGAA
>WJIN01000185.1 GCA_014730295.1 Promethearchaeota archaeon
ATCCAAAAAACAAAAAAAAGAATGCTGAAAGCTCCAATAACCCCGAAAGCATATCAACGCCAAATCAATACATTATTAAAGTTCAATACGGGGAGAAGGCTTAAGAATATTGACGCTCCTACTTTAGTACTTCATGGGAAAGAAGATATCCTCCTTCCACCTGAAAATGCTGAAATTATTGCAGATAAAATCCCAGATGCCAAATTAAAGTTATTCGATGGATGTGGTCATGCTCTTTTTTCTCATAAACCAGAACATCTTTCCGAAGTTGTAATGGACTTTTTGAATAATTCTTCAGGATAAATTCCTTCAATAATGTATCTCAATACTCTTTTTTTTAAATAATGATGATAATGAAATTCTATCATATAAGAATGTATATAAATATTTATACTGATAAATATCTTTAAATACTCTAATACTCATTACTAAAACGGTGTTCTATTTGTCAAATTATCCAAAAGAAATTTTAAAACGAAATTTAAACCTAATTGAGAAAGAGAGAAAGAAGTATTTAAATAACAAATATAATTGGTTACATAAAAAAAATCAAGATTTAATATTAAAAAAATTAAAAGCTCTTTTTGCAGAAATTTTAGATGACAGCGGATTTTGTTTACTCTTTATAGGCACAATTTTTTTATTAATTTTTTTATTTATCTCTAATGGAATTCAATCAGGGAATTTAATTGCAATTATAACAACAATAATTTTAGGAATTGTTTCATTCATCATATTCATTATTGATCCTTCTTATCGGGGGGTAGTTTATGTTATATCATCCATTAAGATATCCAACCTTCAAAAAAAAATAGATAAAAAAAAGGATGATATTAATGTATTAGAGAAATCAATTGAATTTTTTGATTTAATAGAAAATGCCATTTATAGATTAGAAAATAGCGACCTAAGAAAATCACTTAATTTTTTTCAAAAATCATTAGATTATTTCGAAGATTCTCAATTTTCATCCAAACTTAGAGAAATCTCCCAATATGATTATGATTTGAATGATATCAAAGGGATTGGCTCTAAGATGAAAGAAAAGTTAATCCAAGCAGGATATCCTTCACCCAAGACAATCCTAAATTCAAATCCTTCAGATTTAATAAGGATTAAAGGTATCAACAAGAATTTAGAAAAGAGTATACTGAATTCCGCAAAAATTCTTTATTTAAGTAAGAAGGAAATTGAGTCTTATATAACAGAAATAAAAGAGACGATTATAAGAAATGATAATAATAGGTTTTCTGAAATTCAAGTTGAATGTGAACTAGGAGAGCAAAAACTTTTGGAAAAAAACTATGATGTTGCTCTCAAAAGATTTAGACATGCAATGGGGTACTGCGAAAAAATATTTAACTTCGAAGGCAAATTAAAAGCAAGAAACCTGGTCTCTAATAAGCTTGATAAAGCATATTCCTCATTAATAGAAGCCAAAATAAAGGAAATTAAGAATAATATTCTTGAATTAGCTTCTATTCCGTTTTTAGACGTGGAGCAAAAATATAATGAGATTGCCAATATTTTATTAGATGCTCAAAGACTATTTGGTAATATTTCAAAGAAGGTGTTGAAGAACAAAATGAAAAAATCTATATCAAAAATGAGAGATAAAGTCTATTTGACTTATATCGAGAGAAAAATTGATCATTGTTTGGATTTACGTTCAGCAGAGAAATTTGATGAATCTATTGAGAAATTCACAGAATGTATTGATGATACCAAGAAAATCAATAACTCTACTACCAACCGCAAGACTATAAATAAAATAGAAAAAAATATAAAACAGACAAGAATAGCGAAGATTCGAAGTATTGCGTTAGATCTGGGAACGAAGTATACTCGCCTCCAGATCAGAGAAATAGCAGAAAAGTGTAATGAGGAGAAAAATCTCATAATACTTACGGTAAAACAAATGGTGGCTGATAATGAGATTTATGCGGAATATTTTGAAAGTAGTAAAGCAGTCGTGTTTAATCAGCAAGCAAATATTAATGATATAGATATGCTTATGGAAAAATATAAGGAATGGGAAACAGATAAAGGAGAGAAAACATAGCTGCTGATTGATTATGGGTAGTAATAATTACCATAGATAAGAGAAAGAGATATTTTCTACTGGGTTCTGAGAAATGGGAATTATTATATAGATGGTAAAATAATTATCAAAAGCATCACAAAGTTTAAACCGATTGGGTAGAGTCAATACTAATTGTCAATTTGAGCAAGGAGCAAAAACATACAAAAATACGAAGAGTGTATACATAATTCTTTTTAAAAATTTATATTTTTTCTTTGCTTATTTACAAAAAATGACTCAAATCATAAAAATTGAAATTAAAGTTGCTAGGGAACTCAAAGGAAAGGAGAAAATAGAGTTAGGAAATTTGATCGAACGCTGTTTTATAAATATAGGAACAAGGATAGAATCACTTAGCGCTTCCTTTTCCATCTAATTTTTTCCAAAGATTTTTAAAAGTAAGAAGTGGATTAAAACTACAATCAAAGTTAAAAACGATAAGTTTAATGAAAGAATTTGAAAAAACTATGGGAATTTATGCTGGATTCCATTATGTTGAATTTGAGGATTTAAAATTCCATAATATCAATTAGAATTCTGTTATTACTGCGCAATGATCTGACGCATAGGAACATAAAACTTCACTACTCACCGGAATGAGATCAGGAGAACACATAATGTAGTCGATTCTTTTCTGAGGTTGATAATTATCGTTAAAATCTCCGGTATAACCGGGATCAGGGGAATTCAAATAGGTAAATGTATCCGTAAAGTTTAAAGTTGGAACTGTGGAATTGATTAATGAATATTCCGTATCTGTAGGCTCAAAATTAAAATCTCCCATCCAAATAACATTATTAAATGGATCCTCATTTATCTTGTTAATTATAAATGGCACCTGGACTAACCTATCTTGGGATTTTGTTGAAAGATGGGTTATATAAATATTCCAATAAGAATTATTTATTCCTATAGTTGCTTTGATCATCGATCGGGGCTCAGCTGTCTCCACAATAAGAGGGAGTGGTATTATTTCTGCTTCGAGAATAGGATATTTACTAAGTAATACATTTCCATAATGTTTATAGAATGTGTATCCATAGAAATAATAAAGATTTAATTTTTCTGCCAAATATGACCCTATGTCGATGAATGAAGTTTTTAAAGCACCCATATCAACTTCATTTAATCCCAAGATATCAGGATCTACTTGTTTCACTTCCTCAATGAGTCTGTCTAAATCAAAGTTATCATCAACTCCAATAGCGTTGTGGATATTCCAAGTCATAAACGTAGGATTTACATTACCAGGCGAGACTTCTTTTTCCTCATATAAAATTATTCCAAAAGAAATTATTAGTAAAAGAAATATGAATTTCCATAACATCGAAAATGAGTTAAGGTCTAACTTTTTTGATAAGATCCTTCCAACTGATAATTTAGAAAAGTTTAACCCTTCTATAATCACAATTAGGATTCCCCCCGTGGTTAATAGGAGAACAACATTGATGATTAAGGAAACATAAGAATACCATAATACTTGAACTTGAAGAATTATAAATACTAAAATGCTAATAAAGAAGATAAAAAGTCCTTTAAATAGTTTAGAACGAGAATGAAAAGAATAAGTAGTAAATATATACATTAGATAATAGATTAAAAAACTAACATTTACTATCGTTGAAAAAGTGAGGAGAAATGTGGATAGAAAGAGAGTATTAGGATTTTGAACAGTTTTATTAATTTCTAAAAATGTGAGAGTTAGTAAATTTATTATTACTATAATAGTTCCAAAAATTATAGAAAAGAGACGAATACGCGTTTTCTCTAATCTTAACACAAATCTGCTAATTAAATAAAATGATAAAACTGTTGTTATGATTATGATAAGGATATAATAATTAAAACCATAACTAAACCACGGAAAATATAATTCTGTATTTAGAAAATTGAGATTTATCATACCATAGGCAGATAAAGCCATAGGATTTAATATCCAAATCATAGATAACAGAAATATTATTCCGAAAATTATGAAATGAATAAGTGAGATTTCACGTAGATCTCTCTTTTTGTCCTTGGTAAATGATAGTGATTCCACCTTCTTTGGGTGAAACTGTTTTGCATTAATCAGATTTAAGGTAACAATAATTAGAATGACCGGAATAAATTTAGAGGGATTGAATGCTAAATTAGAGGAGTAAGTTATGATAAGTAATATTAGTTGAAGAATAATTCCAAATATCATTCCCGCGATAAAATCATTTACTTCAAACGTTTCATCATCCATCTGAGTTATGTATATGACTTCTTTGAAGAAGATCATACATGAAAAGAGAAGAATAAAATTAAATATTAACTGGAGAGAGCTTAAAAAAATAAATAGAGTTATAACACGTAATGCCGAAATAATGAGAATTATAAAGAATATTCTATATTTATGAGAAATAATGTTTCTTTTATTGAAACCTATCATTAAAATAATTAGCGAGAGTATTGTGATTGCTAAAATTGGAAGAATAGAAAGTATTTCGGATAAATTCATAAACACATAAGCATTCACATTTATCATTAAGTTATAAAATGACTCAATAAAAAAGTAGGAGATTTCGCTAACCGCAAAAATATTAAAAATATTATCTTTTCTCATTTTTTATCAGAATTATGCGCAATATTATATTATCTTTTAGTTGTTTCGATATTTAATCTTTCATATTTTTTTTAAACTAAAGAAATTGAAAAATTGTTTTCAAAATCAATAATTCATCTAAGAGATTAGTTATTCAAGAATTTATACTATAACAAGAAGGATTTAAATATCTACCCAGCAAAATAAATACAAATGGCTGAGAATAATAGGAATTTCACAGAAAGATCTAAAAAATACTCCATCTTTATGATGATTATTCTGACTTTCGTCCAGATTATCGACACCTATACCAACAGCTATACAGCTGCTATTCCATCAAAGGTAATCGAAGAATTCTTAGTGATAGCTTATGGTATGAATGAAATAACCGCTCAAGCGGTAATGCACTTCATCATTGCGATTGCAACAATCGGAACATTTTACGTATTCTTTAATCAATTCTTATCCGATAAGTTAGGTCGTAAAACGATGTTATTTTTTACAACTTTGGGGATGAGCTTATCAGGATTATTGCTTGCACTTTCAGTGAATATCATCTTGTATACAATATTTCTTTTCACAACGTATCTTTTCTTTAGTTCTGACATGTGGTTAATTTATGCTGGTGAGGAAGCACCTCCAGCTAAAAAAGCCCTTTATACAAATTATCTATTAGCATGTGGGATTCTAGGACCAATAATGATGCTATTATTACGCTCTGTATTTATTACGAAAAGCTCTCCTGTCTGGAAATGGCGTACAATGACGCTTTTACCGATTTTGCTGGGTATTCCATTGAGTTTTGTAATCTTTTTTACAATTAAAGAAACAAAAATTTATGAAATGGGAAAATTATCCGGAGAAATTGATAAAAGTCAAATTTTCTTAGTAGATAATGTAAAGAAATTATTCCAATCTTCCCAAAAGAATCCATTAAAAGCGTTAGTGCTTATGAGTTTTTTGGTAGGACTAAATTTTAATCTACTTCAACTCGCAGAAAGTTTTCTGGCAACAAATACTACTCTAACGGAAAAAGATGTTAATCTTGTGATTACTTTAATCGCTGTTTCTGTTATTCTCGGGTATCTTACAACTGATGTCTTAGCTGATAAAATCGGACGAATTCCGTTACAATATATTACCACCATATTATTACCTGTTGCATCAGTTCTACTATACATTGGGTCATTAATTACTTCCATTGTTTTCATAGTAGTAGCTCTTGCAGTATCCTTAGCCTATGTGGGATATAATGGCATTTTGATCGTTATAAGAATTATG
>WJIN01000186.1 GCA_014730295.1 Promethearchaeota archaeon
CAATAATTTATTAGAATAATAATTATTTAGAAACAATTTTGGCATATAATAATCATCCTTTAGGTGGGATAATATTAAAAATCTAATTTTTTCATTTAGCGGCATTAGAGGGATTGCCGGAGATACACTAAATACAGAAACAGTACAAAATATCGCAACCGCCTACGGTCTATGGTTAAATCGAGATAAAAGTCGTAAAAGAGATGTAATAGTTGGTAGAGATACACGACCTAGTGGAAAATGGATTAAGGAAGTAGTGGTTGAAAGTCTTATTAATACTGATTGTATGGTAATAGACGCTGATATTTGTCCCACTCCAACAATTTTATACGAGAAAAATAGATCGAATATTAGGGGGGCTATTATCATCTCCGGATCTCATAATCCCCCAGAATGGAATGCCCTAAAACTAGTTTCGGAAACGACTTTTCTTAACCAATCCGAATTAGATGAAATATCTTTAATTCTAACCCGGAATGATAACGAAAAAAAAGAAATTCCCGGGGAAATAAAGCAGAAAAAAAAGAACGTTATAAAAATTTCTCCCATTAAAGATTATATTGAGGCAATATATAACAATCTGGACTATAAGGATGTGAAAAAAAATAATCATCTTAAGGTTATTGTTGATACAGGGGCGGGATCAGGAAAATTAGTAACTCCAAAACTTCTTAAAGGACTAGGATGTGATGTGAAAGTAATAAATAATGATTTTGATGAGAATGGAAACTTTCCAAGAGGTATTGAGCCAGTAGAAAAAAATCTGGAAAATTTAATTATGGAAGTTTGGGAGGAGAAAGCCGATGTAGGGTTTGCCCATGACTGTGATGCTGATAGACTTGGGATCGTCGGCGATGATTTTAACTGCTATGCCGAAGATGTAGGATTAGCACTAATCACGGACTGTTATTTGAAAGATTACCATAAAAAAGTTGAGAAACCTGTATTTATTACTAATGTCGCTTCTTCACTTCGATTTGATGCACTTGCGAATAAGTACAATGCGAAAGTTATAAGAACTCCAATAGGAGAATGCTATTTAGCAGAGAAAATGCACAATTTACTTAATGAGAATGTACAAGGAAAAGATATCCTTGTTTTTGGCGGAGAAGGCTCTTGTGGGGGGGTAATGCTTCCTTCTTTTAACAACGCAAGAGATGGGATTTTTGCGGCAGCAAAGATCATAGAAATACTCGTGCATTCAGGCAAAAAGATATCTGAGTTAGTATCAGAATTACCCATATATTATAATTACAGAGAAAAAATTAAAATTGAAGGCATAAAAATAGAGCCATTAATTAAACAAATAAAGCAAGAATTGATATCTGAAGGAGAAGATATTTATCAAATAGAGAATGATTTAAGATTTGGAAAAGGTATCGATTGGTTTGTATTAATTCATCCCTCAAATACAGAACCGGTGATAAGAATCATAGCTGAAGCTAAAAGAGATTCTCTTGCAAGAATACATGGACAAGCTGCTGCTCATTTGGTACGTATTGTTCTAGATAGAATATCGAAATGAAACTTCTAATAATCTGAGATTTACCCTTAACATAATGAAAATTATTTCATTTCGCTCTGAAGATGGATTGGAAGTCTCCAATCTTATTCGAAAAACTTTAGAAAAAATTAATAGTAAATATTATCCGCAAAATGTTATCAATTTTTTGTCAAAGGAATATTCTCCAGAAAATCTCAGAAAAATGACTAAAAAAAAGGAATTATTACTTGCTATAAAAGAGGAGGTAATAATTGGAGTTGCTGGTTTAGAAGAAAATCATATTGGAACGGTTTTTGTATCGCCAAAATATCAAAACCAAGGAATAGGGAAAAAATTAATGTTTTTTATTGAAAAATTGGCTCGGAAAAGAGGTTTTAGCGAGGTCAAACTCAATTCAAGCATCAATGCGTTGGATTTTTATAAAAGAATTGGATATGAGCAAGGTGAGAAGGTTGAAGAGGAGAATTATGGAATTACTTATATGATGACTAAGCGATTATGAAACAATTTCCTTTTTCCTTTGGTTTTTTGGAGAATGAACATAAATTTTATTTTTCATAGTATATATGCTTATTTATCTGAATTGAAATTAAAAGGAAGAGTGATTAATACTAATGGTAAAATGTGAATGCCCTGCTTGTTTTTTTGAATTCGATCTTGATGAAGGAACGATTGTAGGTGAAGTAATTCCTTGTCCTGACTGTGGCGTGGATTTGGAAATCACGGCAATAGAGAATGAACAAGCTTCAGCTGAAGTTGCTGAAATGGCGGAAGAAGATTGGGGAGAATAAAGTTTATAAAGGTGTTTCAAACGTTATTATTATTTTAGAATGTTTCTCGACAAATTATTATCTCAATAGTTTTTAGTTTATTCCTTAAAATCTTATTTCAATTTAAATTAGTTTGTTTCTTTCTCTAATTTTTTCCTTATCTTTTTAACAAGGTTTGCTTTTACGATCTCAAGCAATTCTTCATCGGATGCTTTTTCTATACCCTCAATACTCCCGAAACGTTTTAATAACTTATTACGAGTAGCGGGGCCGATTCCCTTTATTTCTTCTAATACCGATCCTGAATACTTCTTCTTTCTCCGCGTCTTATGAAGTCGTACAGCAAATCTATGTGCTTCATCGCGGATGTGTTGGAATAATTTCAATATGGGAGAATTTTCAGGAAGGATCATTGATTCTTGATTCTCTGGGGTAAAGATCTCTTCCAGTCGCTTTGCTAAACTAATGACGGGGATTTTAAGACCTAAATCCTCAAGTATGCTTTTGGCGGCATTCAATTGGCCTTTACCTCCATCTACTAGTATAAGATCGGGTAAAGTTCCATTTCGTTCTAGGATTTTTGAATATCTCCGATAAACTATTTCTTTCATCATTCCAACATCATCTGGAGTCGATTTTGAACGAATATTATAGTGGCGGTACTTCTTATTATAGGGTTTTCCTTCCAGAAAGTAGACCATTGAACCCGTCGCATCCTTCCCTTCTATATTTGAAATATCAAAACCTTCGATTATCCGGGGAATTTCTGATAAGTCCAGTAATTCTTTTATTTCTTCTAATATCTGTTTTCTCTCCTCACCCTCTTTTACTTTCAAATCCTCCATTTCTATTTGTTGATTCACCATAACTTTAGCATTTTTTTGAGCGATACGCAACAAGGCATATTCATCGGCATCTAGCGGAGTTCTAATGCGTAGATGCCTTTTAGAATCTCTCAGATAATCTCTTAACAATTCCAAACTGGAATATAATTCCGAGAGAATAATAAGATCGGGGAGATTGTGTAGAGTATCTTGGTAATATTGTTCAAGAAGGGAAGTTAGGATATCTTGTTTTTTTACCAATTTTTCTTCTAAATTAAGAGTAAATGGGCTTTTATTAGTAAACTTACCGTCCCTTACATGAATAATCACCACTGCAGCATAGTTAACTTTGTTAAAATATCCAATAATATCCTTATCTAATTCGTCATTAAGAAGAACATGTTGCTTCGTAGTGGTATTCTCAATTGCTTGTAATTTATCACGCCAATAGGCGGCAGCTTCATAATTCTTGTTTTCAGCTGCGTCCTTCATTTTTTCCTCAATTTCTGTTTTCAATTCGCCTGTCTCACCTTTAAGAAACATATCAATTTGTTTTATATTTTCCAAGTAAGATTTTTTATCAATTTTTCCAATGCAAGGGCCCGGACATAGTTTTAGCTGATAATATAGACATGGTCGATCCTTTTTTCTTATCTTCTTTTTGCAAGAACAATAAGGGAATACCTTCCTTAAGTCTCTTAATATCCTTTGAATTTCTTGTTTATCAGTATAGGGACCGAGAAATAGGTTATCTGAATCATAGTGGCGTGGATTTCGCATAAGTCTAATTCGCGGATATTCCTCTGAATAAGTAATCATCACCCAAGGATAACTCTTAGAATCCCTCATAAAGACGTTAAAGCGAGGACGATACTTTTTTATCATAATATTTTCGAGGATAAGAGCTTCTTTTTCATTTTCTGTTACTATATATTCAATTGAATTGATTCGATTTACCAGATCAATTATCTTTTCTTCATAATATGGGTCATTAAAACTTTTATTGGTAAAATAAGAGGAAACTCGTTTTCTCAGATCTTTTGCTTTTCCAATGTAGATGATTTTTCCCTTTTTATTTTTAAACTGATAAATACCTGGTTCATTCGGAAGACTCCTGCGCTGAATATCCAAATCGCTCATAATCTACTTTCTCAGATTGTATAAGAATTGAGATATAATTTTTTTTACTATTATCAAAAATAAAGGAGAGGGTAGCTCAAGTTTTTTGATTTAGTATGACTATTATAAATATATTAAGCGGAAATTTTTTTATATGACATAATTATGGTTAAAATTCGTATATGCCCTAAATGTAAAAATCCTACTTTGCGTCCAGCATTTAATGTGAGTGGATGGTTAGGTCCAGAACGTTTTGAATGTACAGATTGTGGATATACTGGTTCTTTTTATGTCGAAATTGACTCTGAAGATTATGAACTGGAAGAAGAAGAGCGTATGAATGATAAGCCTGACGAAGGAGATTAATAACACCAATAAGATCGAAATCATATTTTTCAAATAGGAGGGAAATACTTAATGGAAAAATTAAAAGAAGAAGCGAAACGAATTACGTCATTAGAAATCCAAGGAGCGACTAATGTCGCGTTGAACGCAATTCGATTGTTAATGGAGTATGCTTGTCGGATAGATAATGAATGTAAGACGTTTGAAGATTGGAAAGAAAAATTAGAGGAAGCTAAAGGAGTGTTATTTAAGACACGGGAAACAGAGCCAGCTATGCGAAACGGACTTAATTATATAACGCGAATGTTGGAGAAAAATAAGGAAAGGATAGAAAATGGTGAAATCCTTGATCTCATCGAGAATTTTCAAGAGGATTATCAAACTATGATTGAAACAGCAAAAGAAAAAATAGCGGAAATCGGGGCGAGAAGATTTCCTGATGATTCCTCTGAGGACGAATTCACTGTAATGACACATTGCCACTCTTCATTTGTTAATGCTATTTTAATGAAGGCAAAATCGCAGGGAAAACGATTTAAAGTAATCGCCACCGAGACTCAACCAAAGTTGCAAGGAAGGAAAACAGTAAAAAGATTAGTAGAGGCGGGCGTAGAGGTTATTCACGTGGTTGATAGCGCTATGCGGTGGGCAGTCAATAATTATGAAGTCGATTTGATACTTATTGGAGCGGATTCTGTTACATCTGAGGGAACAGTACTTAATAAGATAGGATCTCGGCTGCTCGCACTTGTTGCCCATGAGGAACATGTCCCTTTTTATGTAGCAACCACCCTGCTCAAATATAATCCAAAAACGAGTTTCGGGATTCTTGAAAAGATTGAAATGAGGAGTCCAGAAGAGGTATGGAAAAATCCCCCAAAAGGAGTAAAAATCATAAATCCCGCTTTCG
Source organism: Promethearchaeota archaeon (assembly GCA_014730295.1). The sequence goes on from WJIN01000186.1 coordinate 5,473, forward strand.
AAACGGTAAGTAGGAGATACATCGACGGGCTAATCAGCGAAGGAGGGATCTTTGCTTCGAGCCATGTACACGGATATTTTAACACATTATATCCCGATTTAGCAGAAACTTTTTAGAAAAATTGACCATTTTTTATTTTGGATTTCATTAAGATAATATTGTTTTAAATACGTTTCTAATATATTCCTCTTGATCAATTTTCTTACATATTTCAATTAGTGCGCCATCCTCGGGATCCTCAATAATTCGCCCCGATTGCTCTCCTTCCTGCTCAATCACCCGAATTTTTCTGGTTTCTTTCTTTACTATTACTTCGTTGCCTAATATTGACGCAGCCACTAAATCCCAGAATGGAATAGAGGACGTCTCTATCCGAGAACCAAATCGTTTAATGATTTTAAGAAGAAATTGACAAATTACATTATTTTGATTATCATGCAATCGGTTAATAAACTTTTTATCAATAGGAACTTGATTGGTTACATCTAACGGGACCAAAACAACGGGGATGCCAGAATGAAAGACTATATTGGCTGCGTGTGGATCGCAATAGATATTCCATTCCGCATAGGGATTATCAATTGATCGTTGAACCTCAGAAATGTTTCCTTCTACATCCACGGCGCCACCCATAATATAGATTTTTTCAATATTTTCTTTAACTTCAGGGTAATTAAGGAATAAATTGGCCAGATTAGTTAACGGTCCGAGGGCAATTAAGATAATTTTTTTAGAAGAAGTAATTATCTTTTTCATTAAATCTATGGCTTTTACTTCCAGAGGTTTTTTATTGGTTTTGGGAAACTTTATGAACAATCTTCTATCAACAGCGAAACTCATTATCCAAGGAAATCTGTGAGAAAGTTGAAGGGCTTTTGGAGTACCATATGCTACGGGGATGTAAGATTTATTAACCATCTCAAGCAAGCGTAAGCAATTCTTTGCACCCCGTTTACCGTGAGCCTCCCCAGTTCCCGCAATGGTAATTCCTTTTATTATTACATCCTCCCGTTTTGTTAAGTAAAGAATTGCAGCCCAGTCATCTGGCGCCATATCCGTGTCTATAATAATTGGATATGTAAAACTCTTTGAATTCATGAATATATCCTTTTATAATAGAATTAGAAATATTAAAAATTTAGAGGTTCTTATCCCCATTTTTCAAGAGCGTGTTTTAATTCTTTATGTGTCTCTGAATATTCTTTAAGGGCAATATTATTTAAAGAAGCATCCAGCGCTTGGGTAATAGCCTTTGCACCCGCTTCCGTCCCGCTGGGATGTCCGTGGCACCCTCCTCCAAACTGGAATACCATATCTTTACCAAGAATTTGAATTAGTTCCGGAAGGTGTAAAGGACTTAATCCTCCAGAAGCTACGGGAAGTACGGGTTTAATATGATACCATTTCTGTTCTAAGAGAGAACTATCATTTCCGGAGATATTCGACTGCGTAATAACCTTATTAATGTCAAGTATTTCTTGCTTTTCCCCTTCCATTTTTCCGATTACGGTGCCCGTATGTAATTGATCTACCCCAATTAATCGGGAAATCTTTGCTAAAGCCAACATAGTTAGTCCGTGTTGCTTAATTCGAGTAAAAGCAGCATGCATAGCCCGATGTGCGTGAATGACCACATTTTTTGAATCAAGGTAATCTCGCATCTCCATTAGCGCAGAAAATCCCACAGTGACGATATCAATCATAACATATTCTCCCCCATGGTCTATCACATAGTCCGCTCTTTCCTTCATCATGCTCACTTGTGCGGTTATGTTAGGCATATAGATTTTTTTATCTCCTGTTTCCTTTTCGATTTGATCTCTTCTTTCAAGGGTTTTTTCAACTCTCTTCTCAAATTGATTAAATTTCATACTTGTTAAGTTTTCATCGTCTTTTACAATATCTAGCCCGCCTCGCCAGGCTTGGGCGCATACCTCTGCATGTTCCGTTTCGTTTAACCCGACTTTCGGTTTTACGATCGTCCCTAAGAGAGGTCTTTTTTCAATTCCAGTCAATTTTCGAATTCCTTCTATTCCAAATTTCGGTCCCTTATAAGATCTGACAATATTTTCGGGAAAAGTCACATCTAATAACCTAAGGTATTTCAATTTTTTCATTCCATAAATATTACCTGCTATAGCGCTTAGAATTTGAGATATATTACCCGCCTCAAACAAATCCTCCGTGTAGGCTATTTTTATTATATGTCTCTCATCATCTATATAAAATGCCGCCGGTTTAAGGGATTGGGCAATCTCTTCTGACATGGTAAGAATCTTAGTCCATGTTCCGATTGAACTCTCCTTAGCGATTTCCATACACGCATGTTCTATATCCTTACATTCTGGTGATTTTTCAACATAATACATTGCAATTAAATCCTTCTTGCTTGGCACATAGTCTAAATCTACATAATCTACCATATAATTCACTTTATTCAATCTAATGTTATTGGATTAGCTATTTAATTTAAGAAAGAAGGAAATGATAAAAAATTTATACTATTTTTAATTCATTTAATAAGTGATATAGATATGAGCGCCGACACTAAAACGATCTATATAAATGTCAAGGAATTAAGTTTTAAGAGCGAACAACATGTAGAGGATTTAATGCAGTTTTTAGCAGAGCAAATCCCTCAATTAACTATTAATCGGGATGGAAATGAAATAGAAGTAATCATGCCAGCCGACCTTTCGAAAAGAGCTATTAAACTTAGAATCAAGAAATTTCTCTACAAGAACAAGTTGAAGGAAGATTATCGCCCAATCGCGTACCGAACAGATGAGAGAGATGGATTCACCGTGAAAGAGCGAAAACAATTCGAATTTACTTACTATTATTAGTTCTTTCATAAAATAAAGAATATATAAAGTGCTAGCTTTTTTTAGATGTGTTCATTCGGGAAAATTCAACTATTGAACTGGAATCTGTTGAAGATATTATTAGATGTACTACATTATCCAGTTTATTAGAATTGTCTGGATATCCCAAACCAGGTAATATCCATCGAACCCAAGATTTTAAAGAAACCCGTTTTGAGCATTTCCTTGCGGGTGTGGCAGCTTTACAACCTGTTTTTTCTGCTTTTTGTAATCGAATATACAAATCTACAAAAAAAGGTCAAAGATCCCAAAATTTTAGCTATATCAATCTTGGAAAGTTCTTCATAGCAGCCACTCAAGAAATGATGAGATGGCAAAAAGGAGGGAACATTATGTTAGGACATATTTTAATTTTGGGGCCCTTAGCTGCCAGCGCCGTGATTTCACTTAAATTGGGAATTACCACATTGGAAGAGTATAAAAAAATTTTAAGTGCTGTGATTGCGGATGCGACTGTATCGGATACCATCCATCTTTATGATGCAATCAGAATTTCAGACCCAGGGGGGTTAGGAAAAGTGGAAAAATATGACTTGACTGAAGAGAATTCAATAGACGAACTTAAGAGGGATAAGATAACCATAAAACAAATCTTTGAATTCTCACAAAACTATGATTTGATTAGTAAGGAATATGCAACTGGATTTCCTATCATTTTGAATGAAGGCTTTCCCTATTTCATAAAAATCTTTACCAAATTACAAGACATCAATATTGCGACGGTTCACACATTTCTTAAAATTCTTTCCAATCATCCAGATACCTTGATTATCAGGAAATCTGGGATGAAGTCGGCCGAGATGATATCGGAACAATCATCAAAAATTCTAAACGCAGGAGGACTTTTGACCGAAGAGGGTAAACGCTTGCTCAATGATCTGGATAAGCAATTACAAGAAAAGGATGGAAAATTAAATCCTGGTACTACGGCAGATCTGATAGCCGGCGTGATATTTATGGCTTTGTTATTTGGTCTTCGCTTTTAACTAAAATTTTGGTCCGATTGGGGTAAAAATAGTTCCAAAATTCATTTTACGTACCGGTGCGGGCTCCATTTCAGTCCATTTAATTCCATCCCATTTAAAGATCTTATTTGAATGGGGATTTCGTTGTCGTATATCAATATCCTCATCGACCGTTCCCAAAAAACGCCAAAGAAACTGTGTTGTTCCCCGAGTCCCCCCATGATGCCAATTCGCTGGCAGCTCAGCTTCGAAACGCCATTTATCAAGCTCGTAATTATACACTAAATGTTGCTTTTTCACCGGACCCTTATAATTTGCAGTATTCGGATTATAAAAATTTTCGTTCGTATTCCAACCCCCGATAAAATGCAGCTCATTTTCCCATTTATCCCCAGAACCATCGGTAGTAGGAATTGGACATGGTGTGAGTACTTCCCATCTATCTTCTTTTGGATTATAACGCTGATTTAATGCACCCTCATAGGTATTTTGTTCTGGATTTAGTCCCGTATTTCCAGTTGAATAATATAGCCAGCCATTATGATATGTTGGAAGTGGAAACGATTGTGTATGTGGCGCATCCGCGACTTCAGTGTCCCATGTATCATTTCTCAGATCATATCTCCAATTCCAATTCACTCGACTAAAGGGACCTCCCTCGTCATCTCCGCCAAATAGATAAACATAACGATTATCAACAACAGGGTAATATTTCCCTAATTTACTTCGAACCTTGGGTAAATTATTGTAAAGTTCCCACTCATCCTTTTCAATATCATAGACTTGAAAAAAATCAGAGCATCCAGAATGAGGTTTAGTTTTGCCACCAAAACAATATATTTTATTTTGAAAAAATGTCCAACCTGCTCCCTGCACAGGATTGGGCATCGGTGCTAATTGTTTGTTTATACTACTATACCATTCATCTTCAGCAATATTATATACGGTTGTATCCTCCACCGTCTTCTTGTTTTCGACCTTACCTCCGATGGCCCACAAAAATTCTCCTTTTTGAGTCTGCATTCTGTATTTATTCCTCCTTTATATCTAGTAATATTTGGGTTCATTTTAAAAACTATTTAGGCAATAAAAAATGTGGAAATAAAATAAGTCAAAATGCTTATAAAGTAAATCCACCGCTTATATAACCAATACCCCAAAATTTTTCTAAAATGCCATAATATCATTACTATCTAGAGATACGGGAATGATAAAAAGTGAAGTTCTGTCCAGAGTGTGGCGCATTAATGCTTCCTTCGAAAGATGAAAAGGGGAATAAGGTGTTTAAATGTAGATGCGGAACAGTTGGCTCCTTTTCTGAGGATGAATCGGAGAATTATAAGATCTCCACCCGTATCGAGCGTGATTTTAAGGACGAGGTTGTCAATGCGAAGCAGATAATCGATTGGAAGGAAAAGAATCTAAAAAGCACCATCAAAGACTTTAAATGTCCAAAATGTGGATATAATAAGGCTTCTTTGGAAACAAGACAAACCAGAAGTGCAGATGAGGGAATGACTCATTTTATTGTCTGTCTTCGGTGCGGTAGGATGATTAAGATTGGTTCTTAGGTTCTTTTTTATTCCAATAATCTTTGTGCAATCTGATTTTCATCCATAGGCTCCATAAAATCTATTTGAATAATTTTATCCTCGTTTTGGAGTCCTGATAAAAATTTAATCTGATTAACATTAATTTCCAACTTTTTTTGTAAGAGACGTAATAATTCTTTATTGGCTTTGTTCCGTCGTGCTTTAGATTTTAGTGATATAGCCAAAAATTTACCATCTTTTTCAATTTTTTGGTGATGAGAGTTAGGTTTTACATAGATAGTCAAAATATAGCTATTTTCAGATTTTTTTTCAATATAATTCATTGGAAATTCATAAAATAAAATTTAATTGGAATTTACAATATAATTATCCGCATTTTCTTTTAGTCTTTTATAAGATGCTCTGGATAAGCGAATTCCGCCCGCCAATTTGTGTCCACCACCCGTTCCCCCCAAATCATCTTTAATCTTCGTAATTACTGTATTCACTCCTACCCCATTATTGCTTTCTAAGAATTTACGAGTGCATCGGATGCTTAATTTGATGGTCTGTGATTTTCGTTCCAATCCTCCCAAAAAGAGTATTTTATGGGGATCTAATAATTCATTTACGCTACTAAACGATGCGGTATCAGACCAATTACTCGGGGGAATTTGCCCTTTCACGTTAATAAAGATTGCTTTTTCTGTTTCATACCGGGGTAAGTCGTTGGAAAGAATCTTTAAATTTTTTGCCAAATTAGACACATAATCGTGATATACATTTTTCGCATATCTAGTGATTCTCTTTAGCTGAATACTAGACACTGCCGCGCTGATATTTTTAAAACAAAGAATATTAAGCAGAAGTGCATGCTCAAAGGCGAACTTTAATAATCCATTTTTTTCAGGAAGCAATGCGTAATGGCCATAACTTTCAAAATTGGCTTCTGACTGTATCTTTTCTATTTCTGATTCTGTTAATTTATTTACTTTCTTATTAGGATTGATGTTAAGACTATTTAAAAAAGATTTTATATCCTTATCACTTCCTCCACCAAATCCCTCAACGAAAGGTAGTATACTATATCTCAGCCCATTTTTAATTGTATCATGCATACTCCCGAATAAAATTAAACCCGATTTGTCGATAAATATCTCTTCAGCGAGCAATTCTTCATAGACTTCTCTATTAAACGATTTAAGCTTGTCCATAGATTTTAAAGAATCTCCCGCAATGCCGATTATTGCTAACCATCCTTGTTTGATAATCTGAGGCTTAATTTGTTTTGCAAACATATATGCTAATGTGGAGCCTGCGATATGATCAAGTCCATCAAAACCGTATACAGTAGGATTCACAAAAAACAGATTTTCAGGATACTCTTCGGAAGGGATGGTACAATCGACTTCATGGTGATCTAAAATGAAAAATAATTCTTGTCGTTTCTCTATTATTGGAATCAGTTCTGAAAGGTTAGATCCCACATCAGTAAATATATAGGCGCTCCTTTGGGTGCTTCTATTTGAAAAAATTCCCTTTAGATAATCTGCCCATGAAGTTGATCGATTATAAATAAAATAATCATAATTCAAATTCATTTTGTAGAGCAGATTCTGAATAAGATGCAAACATGAAATCCCATCAGCGTCGTTATGAGAGATTGTAATAACCTTATTAAAATTAGAAGAATAATCGACGAAATTATTTATAGCAATATCAAGTTTGTTTAAAAATCCCGTGCGATCTGGTTCTGAATTCATTTTACTCAGAGTTATGATTTAGAGAGAGACTAATTTGATTGTATCAAACTCCCACAAAAGCCTTTATGCAATTCATTGACTTTGCTTTATTCTAAGGAGAAATTTTTAATTAGTGTGGCATTATTTCGACTTAAATTTAAAGGAGTTCAAACAAATTCTATTGATCTAATAAATATAGTATTGATATTTTAATTTTTATCTAATGAAATTTAGATATTAAAATCTAAAAGAAAATTAAACTTAAAATTCAATTAAATATTATTAAAATTTAATTTGGTTTGAAAAACTCTGTAGATAAAATCGTATGATAATGAGATTGATACAATAATGGGCAAACAGCATACTAAATTAAAGGTAACTGTAATTTTCATTATTACGCTTATTTCATTAAGCTCATTGTGCTTTTTGTTTCAGCAAAATCAGAGAAATATAAAAATAGATTCCGTCTCATCAAGTCAAAATCCCTTTTTAGAGATCAGTTCTTTTTCTCAAGATAATTACAGCTCAATATTAGAACAACCAAAGAATGGAGTCGGAGAAATCACGGTTACCAACATTAGTTTTCACGAAAAAGGATTTGATAACTCAACAAAATATGATGCGCTAGATGATGATATTGGAAAAGATTTAAATGTCAGTTACTCGGGAACATTATTTCTCGAAACAATGGTCAACGCCTCGAAAAACTATCTTAAGGATGAGTATATCGATAATGATAAAGTGAGGATTAAATTAAGAGACAAGCTGGATGTAAGCTATGATAATAACTCACATGACGGACTTGCGGGATTTATGGTATATCTACCAAGGTTAACACCCAGCGAAATTTTAAAAATCCAAGTGGATGGAACAATTTTAGCGGAGGATGAATATTCATTAGTTATTGACAATAATAATAATGAATTTGTCTATTTTGACTATTTTAACTATTTTGGATCGTCGGTACAAAATGATTTTTCAATGAATATCACCTATTCTTATGATATATCCTTTATTACATGGGAGATTGATCAGTTGAATGAGGATGAGCTCGTAGCAACCGAACCCTTTCATAATTTTGAAGCTGAATATAAATATCAATTCTATTTGAAAGGCGATCGATTTTCCGGAGACAACCCTACCAATACGGTAGAAGCGGAAAACCTAACAGTGGGTTTAATTATCGAACTTTTTGATAAAGATGATTTAGATAATTTCTCTCTTGCCTTAAATGAGCAAGAGAAGGATGCTAATAATTACCAGATAAGCTCAGGAATCTTCAATATTTCTCTCGATCATGGATTTACCGCAAATTCAAGCTATTTTGAGTTGAATTTTACTTCCGCATTTCAAGTGAGATTCCAAGACCCTGTGAGCAACTCTTGGGCAATTGATCGGTTATTAAGTGGAAACAATATCAGACAGAGAATTTACATCCCTCAAGTGCTTAATGGTCCTGAACACCTCCTTCTTAAATATACCTTTTACGAGCCTACGATACTTAATGAACAGATAAGACAGATTAGCTCGCAATTCGGGAGAAACGTGATCCGATTGCCTGTATCTGCGGTAGAAGACCCCCTAGAAGATCAAGGAATCTTGATCTACACTCCGTCATTAATACTTGGAGAATATGGATGCCCATTTAGTATTAAGTACGAGGCAACCAACTCATTTCGGATTATCATTACGGATAACATCAATATGCCCCTATGGGATGTAGATGTGAAAGTCTATTATAATGGTCTTTTATATGGAACATATATTTCTAACAACTATACTCAGCCCCTTGCTCCGTTAGTTGCCAATGAAAACGGTGAGATAATATTGGACTATGTCCCTAATGGAAACTACAGGTTAGAGATATATCAAGGAGCAAGGATAATTAAGAGCGCAACTATCAACACAAGTCAAGAAACCCACTATATCAGTACCAGTATTATTCATTTTCCGAGTGTGGTATTAGCTTTTGGCATCATTAGTGTTATTATCTTAGGAATTGGTATTCTATTATTTTTACGCAATAAGAAAAGGACGTAAATTTGATTGTTATATTCATCGATAATATAGAGGAATTTGTCGAATTTTTAGATCGACGGATTATGAATGAAATCTTTTTTGAGTTTAAGGAAGTAGGGAAACATTCCGATCTTTCGAGTAAAATTGAAGTGGAAATAATTCTTCATTTTCTTTCAAAGCTAGAAAGCTATTTAGTCCTCTATGAAACTGAATTTAGAATCACAAAACCCAGTAATTTAGACATTGATGAAGAGGTCATTCACGAATTACAGCGTATTTTTAGCAAAATCGATGATTCTATTAAGCTCACAAAGGGTAAAATTAGAGAGATCTTTCTCTCGTTTAGTTAAAGCACGATAAAATAGTGTTTCCTATTTATTCGATATCCACGCGAAGGCCGTATCCGATAAGTCGATACCGACGGTTGATAATGCGTGAAATCGCAAAAATAAAATTTCGCGGTACACATATAGGTGGGTTTAATTCAATAATATATGTATCTTTCAGGATTTTTTTCACCGTGCCCGCACAGCGCTCGGTTCCAACTACCATTAAAAGACGTTCTCCGTGTTTTAATTCATGGACTTTAATCATCTCTTCGGTACCAATAACTCTATCAAGGAGATGGACTTCTAATTCCACTTCATTTAAAACAGGTGGCAAAGTATTGGGCTTCCCCACCAAATTTCCTATCAAAGCGTCTCCTTTCGTTAATGCCGGATCGAGTTTTGTTCCGAGTCCGATTAACCCTCCTGGCTTTCCCTCTTCCAGAAAGACGCTTCCTTGGCTGATACTCACTACTTCTGAAGTGATTGGGACATATCCATCTTTTCTTTTAAGGCCAGGTCTGATCTCTATTTCGTCTCCTACCTTTACTTTTCCTTTTAGCACAGAACCCCCAATTACACCTCCGATAAGTTGAGTAATATCCGTTCCTGGTTTATTCACGTCAAACGAGCGAGCAATTAGGAATTCAAAATCTTCAGTTTCATCCAGTTCTGGAGTTGGGATAAATTCCTCAAATGCACTGACAACCAACTCTAAATTCGCGCTAAAAACAGCAGAAGTAGGGATAATAGGTGCATTTTCGGCTACAGTGCCTTTTACAAATTCCTTAATCTGATTGAAATTCTTCTGTGCCTCTTCTCGATCCACAGCATCAATTTTATTTTGGATGATAATAATATTTTCTATTCCCGCAATATCCAAGGCCGCAAGATGTTCTCTAGTCTGGGGTTGAGGACATTTCTCATCCGCAGCAATTAATAAACATGCGCCGTCCATAAGGGATGCTCCGCTCAGCATGGTCGCCATGAGAATCTCGTGTCCTGGGGCATCGACGAACGATATATTTCGTTTAAATTGCACTTGACTGTCACATTTGGGACATCTAAAACGAGGTTGCCCTTTTTCTCTTTGCTCTTCTAACATATGAAGGGTCATATAATAATCACAAGCCGGACAATATAGGATGGTGGAGTTGGAGTAGCCTAATTTGATCGAAATTCCCCGTTCTTGCTCTTCTGAATGACGATCCGTCCAATCTCCTGTAAGAGCTTCAACTAATGTCGTTTTACCGTGGTCCACATGCCCAACGAGCCCTATATTGCATTCTGCTTGCTGCTTAATAAGAGCTTTTAATTCTGCCGTAGTTTTTTCCTCTTCTGGCGTCTTGGGTTTCTTTTCTGCTTTTTTCGGTTTTTCGGGTTCTTCTTTCTTTTCTTCCTCAAGACTAACCTTTTGTTCTTTAGGTGTTTCCCCAAGGAGTTTTTGTGCAGTTTCAATATATTTAGAAGCCGTGCTTTTTCCGATACCTTTCACTTTTAATAATTCCTCTACTTTCAGATTGGCGAGTTTTTCGACACTATCGATTCCCGCCTCACGCAAACTTTCCGCAGTGGCTTTCCCGATCCCAGTGATATCTTCTAATTGTAGAGACATAATTTAAAAGTTGAAGGTTGGTAAATATGAATAGAATGGGTTTATTCTACTTCCTTATAAAATTTAAGTGTGTTATTTTTTATTAAATTAATTAAAATTAAAAAGAATTAGCTAAATAATTCTAATGCGAATAAATCGAATGTTATAGAGTTATTTTGTTGTTTTAATTGTCTTAATGGCGCCCGGTTTTTTTTCCAATTCTTTATATGAGACAAAAAGGAGGCTATCCACAAAGAAGGTTGAGGTTTTTCCGCATGAATCGTCATCATGAAGGATATACACGGGTGCGGGATATTTACTGGTATCGATATCATCTGTCGAGATTCTAAAAATGATTCTTTCGCCGCAATGGGGGCACGTGTTAAAGCGGAGGGGCATTTCTATTTTGGTGGACTTAATAATTTGCTCTATTTATGGTTAAAAGAATTAAATTCTTATAAATATATTCTTATTTACATAATAACAATAGAGTGAGTTTTTTTATATTTATTGATGAGAATGATCAGAAGCAATCGAAAAAAACTATGTTTTGCGGTCATTTTTTTATTATTTCTTATACCAGTTATGAGTATCGGTTTCTTTCTGGCAAATGCATCAACACACTCACTTGATGCAGATATTTCTGAGGCGGAATTTGCCCCCGACATAGACTTTTCAGAATTACCTCCTATCGATTATGAGACACTAAACGAGAGCTGGTATAATCCCGATATCGAGATGATTATCGTGGTTCCAGACGGGAATCAGGACTTTATAGATGCTGTGCAACCATTATGCGATTGGAAAAACGAAAAAGGGGTGAAAACCATCATATTGAGCAATTACTCATCATACGGCCAAGAAGAAGATGAGCCACAAGTGAAGATCCGCGAAATGATTAAAACATATTATGAATCGGATGGAATACGCTGGGTTTTGCTTGCGGGAGATGCCCAATCCAATAGGATTCCTATTCAAGAGATCTACAATCCGGATGGAGCTCCGGGAGAAACAGATAAAAAACCAAGTGATTATTATTACGCGGGATTGAATGGAACTTGGGATGAAGATGGTGATGGGAATTTTGGCGAATCAGCAGAGTTTAATTCAAATGGGATTGATGAGATAGATTGGATCCCAGAGGTCTATGTGGGGCGATTGCCCGCGAGCAATTCTGATCAATTAGAAATTATGGTAAATAAGATAATGAGTTATGAAAAAGGAGAATATTCAGGAATATGGATGAATAGGATGCTCTTAGCTGGGGGGATCTCTGATACCTGTAATGAGGAGCCTCCCGATGGAGAAGATGAAGCAAGATTGACAGAATATATTTGGAAAAATTATGTCCAGGATGAAATGAATTTTACTCACTTGTATAAAACAGCATCTTTTTCAGTGGACACAAATGTTATTCTTCCAGATGAAGTAATAGAACTTGATTTAGATAATTTTGATACTAAATTCGATACTGGCTATTCCACAGTGTTGTTTGCTGGTCATGGCTCCCCCACTAGTTTTAATTCAGAAAGTCTTGGAGATGTTTATACCGATACTGATGCCTTTACTTGTTTGAACGATGAAATGCCCTCATTGGTATATGCTGATGCATGCTCCACCGCATCTTATGATATGGTAAGTGATAATAATATCGGCGAGATTTTAATTAAAGAAAATAATGCGGGAGCTATAGGTTATATTGGCGCATTACGTAAAACATGGTATAGGCTTAACGACTTTACCTTGGAAATGTTAAATCGGGGAAATGCAAAATTATTCTGGAAGATTTTTTTTGAGGAAAAAAAATATCAACAAGGTCGGGCACTTTATGACTCCAAAATTGCTTACATTTATAGTGATTATCTTCAAGATTATTCGTCTTTACAATATGAATATGAAAGAAAGAATTTATTATCATATAATCTCTTGGGGGATCCAGAAACAGACGTCTATACAAATATTCCCAAACAAGCGATCAATCCATTCCCAGACGAAATATATGAAGGCCAATTTATAGATGTTCAAATAAAAGATTTAAGGGGTAATTTGGTTCCCTATCCACGTGTGCATTTGAGAAATGAGCTTGGAGCATATTTTACTGCCTATGGAGATGTGAATGGAAACGTGAAATTAAGACTACCCACGGGTTCAGATCTATCATATAATATCACAATAACAGGTCATAATTTACTCCAATCTAACTTTACCTTTACCACTTTATCAGATCAAGAAAAACCTAATAGATTTAAAGTTGCCGCTGTTCCTCCAGATCCATCAATAAAAGATAATATTTGTTTTGAAATAAGCAGCCAAGATGCAGAATCAGGGCTGGAAAGTATTTTTACGTACATATCAAACGAGAGTTTGGTGGATTACACCTCAATCAGGTTTAAAAATGAGTATTTAGAAAATCAGAGTCAATTTGAGATCATATTGAATAAACTAGATCCTGGAAATTACCAGTATGAGTTTTTTTTAATCGGAAGGGATTATCTCAATAATACGGATACCTATGAATTTAAGATAAATTTTGTCATTGCGAATCCTATCACTGATTATTACCTCATAGGCGGGATCTTTACCATCGGCGCAGTTTCGGTTGTATCTTCGTTTATGGGATTTGTTGGGATCAAACAATACCCTAAACACATTGAAAAATCCAAAAGAACGTAAACATCAACTCAAAGCTTATCTGATAAAATGAAAAAAGCGGTATTTTATGTTTTACCCAATTTAAAGCAAAAATGAGACCTCGAATAGCCCCGCTCACTTATCCCTTTTAAATTTAATGGTTTTCCATAGAAAACTTTAATTATAAGCTTTTACTACATTTATTTACCTAAAACCATTATGTTTTAAGTTATCAATTTCCCAGAAATTGAGATACTTAAAAAGTTAATATGGTTGATGTTCGTAGCCACATACGATGTAGCATTCCGCTACAGCGCTGGAAGTTAAACTTTGTTGCGTTAGTAATAGTACTTCTGTTGAAATCAGCGGGAAATACTAAACTGTGAGTTCGCTCACGGTCATAGTAACAAAGGATAGTACCTGGTCCCATTCCGAAAGTGCCTCTAACTTGTGGGGGACCGGAAACCCAGAAACGCCTTCTATGTGGCTGAACAAATATCCTTTTCTAAATTCTTAAAATTGTGTGAAATAATTTTTAAATCATCTAAAATACCATAAAATATACTAAATGAATTACACTCCATAGTTGAAATATGCCCAAGAAGTATATAGTATTTTTAAAAACAATATGGCGTTCATGGTTTTTGATCTTAGTTGCTATCATCATCATTTTAGCAATATATAACCCTCCTACTGCGATTATACTAACAATTATCACAATTATCTTATTTGTGCTTTCCTATATTCCCTCCTTTTTCTTTAAAAATAGGATGTTACGATTCTTGAAAAAATATTATCGAATAGAAGAAAGCGATATCATACGAGAATTTGGGAAGGATAGGAATAAAATCAGAAAAACTTTATTCGAACTGTCGCAAAACCAACAAAATAGAAATTGGCTAATTATCTTGTTGAATAGTAATTATATTTTTTATCATAGCGATTTAGTCGAAAAGTTTAAGGCGCTCTATAACAAGGGATCTGGCGAAAAAGAGATTTATGAGACATTGAAAAAAATAGATATTGAGACAAGGGCAGAAATTAAAACAATAGAAGACACGCTAAAGCGAAACCAACGACTTGATGCTGGCAAGCAAAATTTAGAAGAAGAACCGTAATTTGTATTGTTTTTTAGCATTCTAAAAACGAAAATCATAAATTGTTTATCTTTTTTCTAGAAAGATTAATCTTTAAATAATAGATAAGGAAACATACATATAAGAAAATGTCAGATCAAGAGAATATAGATATCGGAAATTTAGAAATATTTCAGCTAGGCTACGTTTATCGAGACATCGAAAAGCAAGCACGAATTATGGAAGAAGTATGGGGGATGCCAAAGTTCGCTATGCTGGGAGAGAATGAAAATGAAGTAATCTATCGAGGGAGAAAATCAATATACACTACCAAGATCGCGATGAGCAGATATTTTGGGAAGCAGATAGAGTTAATCGAATGGGTCTCGGGAGAGGGGATACATAAGGAATTTTTAGATAATGGAAATGAAGGATTCCAGCATATTAGTTGTATGGTGGAAGGACTTGATGACTATATCGAATCTTTCAAGACACATGGCATAGAAGCAGTTTTTATTGGTAGTATCGGAAAACAATATTTTGCTTATTTTGATACGGTGGACACCTTAGGATATATTATCGAACTTCAGGAAACGAAGAAGAGAAAAAGGCAAAAATAAACCATAAATATGGATGGTATTATGAAGGTTCATCGCTCCATTTGCTTAAAAACAGAGTTAAAATATTGCGGGTCAAACACCAATAGAGATTGAATATAGGTGCTCTTTCCGATGGTAAAGAGATGGGAAAAGATCGCCACATCTATAGTATTTCCTTGTTTATTTCGAATTTTTATTTCCATCGCATCCTTTTTATTTTTTTTCACTTTATTAAAATGGTTTTGAAGGGAATTATTAAATATTTTAGAGTCTGAGAAGGAATTAAATTCACGTTCAAATTCTTCACGAGTGAAGCCGAGAGAATTATGTGTCTTCTTGTTAAAATCGACAATTTCATTTACGTCAGGGTCAAATATAAGTATTCCGTGGTCTGCTTGCTCAAATAAAAATTGATACTTACCTTTTGCTTTAAGAAATTCTTTTTCTGTTTTTTTAAATTGGGTGATATCTTGCCCTATTATTACAACTAATTCCGCCTCTCCATCAACACTTTTTGAGATGACGTTAGAATTGGTGTTTATAATACGTGTATCATCTTTTTTATAGAGATATTCAATTTCTTGTTGGTGCATTTTTCCTGTTTTGAATGTTTTTTCTGCGGGACAATTTTTGCATACTTCATCGGAATTTCGAAATACATTATAACAATGCTTTCCGATAATATTTTCTTTGTACATATTTTGGGTCTTATCGTTTACCCATATCAATTGATATTCGGGATCAATAATGCACATTAGATTTGGAATTGAAGAAATAATACCATCAAGAAAATTATGACTCTCAGTTAGAGTTTTTTCTGTTAATCTACGTTCTAAACTTGTTCCGATAATATCGGCAGCAATTTGAAAAATAGAGAGATCTTTCTGATTCCATTTTTGTGTTTTCTCAACCCCATCAAATCCCAAAAATCCGCTTAATTCTTCATTCAAGAATATGGGAAACATCAAAATAGATTTTATAAATTCTGTTTCAAAAAATTTAAAGTAAGATTTTATTTCTGAAAATATTTTAGCAGATTTTGTTACATGGATGGGATTTCCTTCTTCTAAACGCTTTATTAGCCATGGAAAATGATTTAAAGGAATATTTTGTAATTGATCAATCTGAGGTTCCACATCTGGAGCACTCCATTCGTGGGAATTTGACATGAATGCTTTATCTTCATCAAAAAGAAAGATATATGACCTATTTGCATTAATAAAATCTGCTAACTCCTTAAGTGAATTTTGTAGCGCTTCATTAAAGTCATCTGTGAAGATGAAACGTGATGAGAGGTTAGAAATTAAGCTCTCTAATTCTAATTTCTCTTCCAATAATTTTTCCGTAGTTTTTTTATCGCTTATATCCCTAATAACTCCTAATAATCTCAACTTTCCTTGATCATTTATTAATTTACCTCTCCCGCCTACTGGCAAGTAGCTGCCGTCCAATTTTTTAATTCTATACTCTAATGAGATAGGATCACCGGTTTCAATTGCTTTCTTTTGAGTTTTTTTAAATAACCCTAGGTCAGCCGGATGAATTAGGTCAAAATAAGAGGTCCCAATCAAACTATTAGAGGTGTATCCTAATAATTCTTTAACTTGAGGACTGGCGAATAATATATTACCATTAGGTTTGATTTTGATAATCAAATCGGGTACACTCTCTATCAAATTTTGATAACTTTCCTTAGAATCCTCAAGATTTTTTTCTGTAATTTTCAATGCATTAATATCTTGAAAAATACATTGATAATAGGGAACTTCATCGAGATCAAAAGAGGATATCTGGTAGAGAATCCAAGAATACGAATTGTCTTTTTTCTTGATTTGGATTTCGGACAATTCTGATCTCTGGGCTTTTTCAAGTGTTTTGATATTTTTATTGAATAATGAGAAATACTGAGGGGAAAATAATGGAAAATCTTTAAAATTTCTATTAATAAGTTCTGCTCTGGTATAGCCAGTTATTTTTTCGCTCATCGGATTGCAATCGATCAATTTCCCTTCTTTATCAAAGATTGCAATACCAAGAGGTGAATGCTTAAATAGAGAGTGGTATTTTGCGCGTGAATTTTTTAACTCTTCTTGAGCTAATTTTCTTTTCGTGATATCCTCATAATGAACCAAAATGAAATCGGGATCAATAAATTGAAATTCTACCATTACATGCTTGAGTTCGTCTACACTCTTGAAAAAATACGTAAAATGATTCCTCACAAGGGTTTTGTTTTCATAACAATATTTAAACGAACTAATGACTTTTGGTTTATCTCTAAATAATTCCGAGACCCTTGAGCCTAAATAATTCTCCAATTTTCCATGGAGAATCTTGTTTGCTGCTTCATTGTAATCGACTAAGACATAATCATTGTCAATCATTTTAAAAATATGCATTGGCGTCGGGCTCTTCTTGAAAAACTTAAAATAAAGAGCTTCAGGAAATTTGTATGCTGATCTATTTATATTAGTAATATGAATCACCTTAGTTTTTAGGATATCGCAAAATTAACCCCGACTTAATTTATAGCGTGAGGATCTAAATTTATACCTTTACTAATTCTTAGGAATTCACTTTACAACTTATTTGAATGAAATTATTGTAATATTTAAATAATTTATGAAATCATAATCAATTTTATGGTTTCAAATTATTAATTATCAATATTAATATTAATATATTACATTTTTAGGATTCAATGAGAAAAGAGAATATCTCTGACATAGAAGCTGATAAATACGGATCATTTATTATGATTTGTAAATAGGGATAATAAGTACAAATTTGGTACCTCTTGAATAATTTCCCTTTAGTCGATCTTCGACCCAAATATCTCCATTATAGGTCCTAAGTATCTTCTTTACCAGAGAAAGACCAAATCCCATTCCTTTACCTTCTTTTTCTTTCTGGAACCCAGGTAAAAAGAGGATTTTTTTTTTAGAATCAGGAATTCCAATCCCATTGTCAATGAACTTTATTCGCACAAATTTTTCACTATTTTTCACAATCTCATCTACTTCAATTTGAATTTTAACTGTATCAGAATCATTGTATTTGATTGCATTGTCCAGTATGTTTTCAAACACATCTAATAATAATTCATTTCCTCTTACCCTAATCTCATCCTCAAATCTCTTCTTAGTTATTTGAAGCTTTCTTGTGGATATTTTCTTTCGAACTAAATCTATTGCTTGATTAAGGTATTTAATAAGGTCCACCCCGAAAAAAGTGAGTTCTTCCTCCTCTATCTTGGATAGTTTTTGCACATTACTTACCAATTTTTCCCCTGGACTCTGCTCTTCTATTATTAATTGGAATCGGATCTATTTAAAGAATACGCTTTTAAAAGAAATCTTTCCTTTATATAGAGATTATACTGCCGAACACACGGGCATATTGAAAAGAAGGCGCAAACGAGATAAATTATCAAGATAAAGAATCCAGAAAATAAGGATCCCGCATATTCACAATTATCATCTGTACTTTTGATAGTTTGCTCCTATATTTAGAGAAAACAGTAGGTACAATGTATGCATCGTTCGCTTAATTATAAATTTTCTAATTAAGCATACCGCACTATTATCTGTATTATTTAGTCTTTTTATGTTCATTAGAAAGCTTTCAGGAGGGAAAAGAAGGAAAATGATGACAATCCTAAGCGCACGGGTGCGATTATAAAAGGAGTAAATGGGTTGATAACCAAAAAAAAAATTTAGCAAAAAGGTCACAAAAGGACCCACGCTCAAAATTGTCATCGTTAATAGTAAAAATTACTCGATCTATATTAAAGAAAAATGGGAAAAAGAACTAAGGCGAAAAAAATCATATCGGAAAAAAAGAAGATAAGAAAGTGGAAATGTTACAGAAATGTATATATTTTGAGGAAAAGTATGTTGTTAAAGCTGTTAAATTCCTAATACTAAGATCCCTAAAACTTCCCTATCGTTTACATTCTTTACAGAAAAAATTACCCTAAGTTTTCGTGCTAAAGTAATAACCCAAATTATTCCCGTCTTATTTTTAAAGGGGGGTGATTTTGATCAAGTGATCTGCATATTTCGTTTCTCATTTTTGTATAAAAACATTTTTCAGAAATAATCTCAAATAATGAAGAATGTTTATAGATCTCTGAGATACTAATTAAATAGCTTAAACAAAATTTACAAAACAAAACATTTAAATAGCAAACTGGGTCTCTTTTCTATCTTAGAAAAATTGTGAAAAAGTGATCGAAAAAAACTTTCAAAGTACGTGATAAAAAAAATGGCATCTCAAAATTATTCGCAAAACCATACGGTCGGTGATCTGGGGCTGACCTGCGATCTCTGTCAATCTGATGAGATCATCGAGACCGAGCAAGTGAAAAAGGCGGGCTCTCGTGGTATCTGCTCAAGAAAGAATTAGGCCTATCCAGCATAGAAGCCCAACTCATAATCCAAGTGCTTTTACGCCGTAAGCTGGGCATTACCACGTTCTCGTATCTCCAAGGAGAGAAATTTTA
>WJIN01000187.1 GCA_014730295.1 Promethearchaeota archaeon
AAGTGGATCTCTGAAGATAACTTTGAACTTTATCTTGCAGAATTTAATTATAGAAGGGAATTCATTAGAAATTATGGAGAACAAATTTTTTTAATGGAACTATACGAGAAAACTTACTATAATTATTTTGGAAAAATGAATATTCAATTTGAAAACATAGAATATCTCAGTTATGAAGATATATTAGAAATAGGTTATGATTTAATTCAATAATTTCAATTATAATTAAATAAATTTTAAATATTAAATAAATTATTTAGTTTGTTAAAAATAAATTAGAGACACAATGAGAAAAAAAAAGACAATAATTATAAGGAATCAGATCTTGAAAAACTTAAGAAACGGGCTTAGAAAGATTTTATTAAAGGCATCGAATACTATAGGTATTAGACTTATCCAGAGGGGAGATAAAAATCTTAGCGAAATATCCGATCCTTTATATTTTAAACCAGATATTGAAAAATCTTATGTTACTGCTATGGAACTCAAAAAAATGCTATTTAATCAGATTGAAAAATCTATTTGTAAATGTCCAGTATGTCGCAAAAGTGACAAGGATATGACCTATAACCCCCAAGTCGAGAAGTGGTATTGCGTGGAGTGTTACCGAGACCTTCCCGCCAGCCTCAAGCCTGACTGGGAACCCGACTATCCGCTCACCGAAGCCCAGATTAAGGAATTTTTCAAACAACTGAACCTTCGTGCCGACCGCTGCGGGGCGACCTTCCGCCACTCTCGGGAGGTTCTTCAAGGGATGGACATATCCCGTGCCGATCAGATCAAGTTCATTAATATCTGCAAGGAATACGGGGGCTACAACGATATCGAGATCTTGATGAACGCCCAGAAGGAGATCTATGACGACTTCGGGATCGAAACGGAGTAAGGATGCCGACCATTCGCATTTTTTCGATCTTTTTGTTCGATTTGATTTCTTTCCCCGATGTTTTTTTATACCCCTAATCAACTGATATCCTATGGAGTTAATAAACACCGCATCTCAAGTGAAAACCATTTATTGCTTCGGAAGACACGGAAGCGAGCAGATCTCGTGCAAAATGACCGATGAGAACGGGGCGGACCAGACGCTTCGGAATGTGACGGTGATCGATTTTTCGATGGAAAGTCCTTATCTTTGAAACCATTCCATCCTAACTCTTGAATTGTGGAACAATCAAAACCTAGTTCCTTAATGGATTTCCTGATCTTGAAAGGAACATTTTCATCAAGTAGAAACTTGATGTTCATTGGAACCATAGATTACAATCTCTCCAGCTATTATGTCTTGAGCATATGAAATTATTTCTCTTATGTCCTCTCTGGAAATAGTGGGATAATTTTCAAGGATCTCCTCAAATGTTTTTCCCTCCTTTATCCAATCTAATATATCCATAACTAAGACCCTTGTCCCCTTAATTACTGGAGCTCCGCCACAGATTTCTGGATCTCTAATGATATTCTCGTATTTACTCAGTTTAATCTCCACAAAAATTTAATTCTTTTCTAAATATATTATATTCCCCAATAATTAATTCTTTTCTTTTCTAAATATTAGTGATTCGTAATTATTCCTTTCAAATTTCAAATTTCACATTTCTTGGACTACTGGAGCTCAAATCAATGAACTCACAAATATTTTAAAAAAAGCTTTAGTATCTGAAATTTATTGTTTTGTTCTTGCTCGAACAAAAAGTTAAAATTTTAATGGTTCTTACCTTATATGGTGGCTTAATTGGGGTTTAAGATTGAAAATCTTTTATTTTTTAGTCATTATATACCTTTACCATTATCAATTTTAAAATATATCGAAGAAAATTCATCTCATCCTTTTCATAATATAAGATCATTAAATAGAGAAGAGATAATGGATGAGTTAAAAAAATTAAAGAAAAAAAATATTTCATAGCAAATTAATCTCAGTCACCGAGCTATAGCTCTGAGATTGGCGACAAAATCAACAAAAAGTTGAAAAAGGACCATGTTCAATTATTTATTGATGAATCGAAAAACATACTCAGATGATTACGATACTGTAAGGCTCTCTTATCCCCCCGAATTAGATAACAAATGTATAATCTGCGGAAGTGAGGTTAAGTATTGTTATTCTGACAATGGCAAGCTCGTCCATACTCTAGAAGGAGATATTTATCAAGTGGTGAATTATTATTCTTGTACTAATGAGGACTGCGAGCTAAGTAAGATTGAGTTCAATCCAAGCCCAAGGCTTGATTATAGCGGGCGGCATTTTGGTGCTGATGTTTTTAGGTTTATATCTAACGAGTTCTTGATCTTTAAACAAAAATGTGACCAGATTCTATTACGCTTGAAATTAAAACATCAATTAGAGATCTCTATCGATACAGTGCGCCGAATGTATGAAGACGTGCTACAATTGAAATCCAAGCAAATTGACGAAAATACCAAGGAAATCGTTCAAAAACAAGGATTCATCTTGCTTGGTTTGGATGGTCAAGATCCTGGAGGCGATGCACCGTCTATTTGGTGTTTCATGGACTTGATAAGCAACCGAATCTTAGCAACTCGCAAGTTTGACTCGCTTGATTACAAAAGATTACGTGAAACCATTGAAGAAATAGAGAACCTCTACGGAGTTAAGATAATTGGTTGGGTTAGCGATAAGCAGAACGTGATCACCAAGTGTCACGACGAATATTACTCGGATGTCCCGCATCAATATTGCCAATTTCATTTTCTCCGGAACACATGGAGGCATTTAACGGCACTAGATAGCAACGTATATTTACCACTGAAAAAAGCCATCAATGGACTGTACATCCATTCGGCTTCTACAAGTACCAAAATCCATTTTGAGAACGTAGGAAAAGCGTCCGTGCGCGAAGCATTCGAGAATACGGACAAGGACCTCCAAACCATGCTTAAAGTCAAGAACAAGACACTAAAAGAATTACGAGGGACTTGGCTCTATGAAACCGTGGAAAAATACGCTAACGACATGGAGGCTGTTTATAACACACTTGATCCCACTCTTCGGTTTTCAAAAATAATGAAGAAAACGATCGCGGCCTTGAAAGAAGCACTTACAGGGGTTGAGCAGCATTACAAGGATTCTAAACTATTATTTGAACATTTTCAAAAGATTCGAACGGTATTTGGGAAAGAGACGCTTTCTCAAGAAGAAAAGATCGAGCGACTCAATGAAATCTACGATCAAGTCTTTGCAATAGCTAAAGAAAGGGATCCTACGATAAAGTTTGAGGAATGCAAGGCGTTTTTACCCAGCAAGAAAAAGACTACCGTGGAAATCTTAGGTGAATGGTGTAGGCTATGGAAATCTTATCTTCCTGGGCTTTTTGAGTACTTTAAATTTCCAAAAGCCGTGAAAACAAACCTCGACTTGGAAAAAGCATTTAGCGTGGAAAAGCAAGCCATCTATAGCAGAGTAGCAAAGGCTAACGTCTGGCGTATGGTTGCCACGCGGGGAGAGGATTACCTGCGGATTAAACATTGCGAGCTAGACGAGTTAGCTTCGGATATCGTCTTACAATATTCTGAAGAAGTAATAAGACAGCTAAGAGAACAGTTAAACGCTGCAATAAAGGAAGTAAGCGCTATTGGTCGCGCAAGAAGCAAGCAGTACAAGGAATTTGACGCGGACGTGAAAAAGTATATTCGACAAAAAATAAAAAAAAAGGAGGCAGCAATTTAGTCGGAGGTGAGATTAATTTGCTACCTCATAAAAAAAAAACAAAATAAATAGATAAAGTAAGAAAAGGCTAAAACTTATTGTCTATACTTTTCTAATTTCACAATCTGATAGACGTCCACGATTGCCGTAATGATGGTTATCCCGATGAAGACCAGCACGAGATTCTTAAAGGTCTGGTAATGCACGCTTGGCAACGTGGTAATCGTCCAAGTATCGGTGTTCTCTGTGTAATACACGATGGGGATTATTTCGGGCCTCATCATCAAGAGAACAAAGAATGCGATTCCAAATCCCTTCAGAAC
>WJIN01000188.1 GCA_014730295.1 Promethearchaeota archaeon
CTATAAGAATGTTTTATACGTAGCTGAAAGATTAGAGAAAAATAAAATCCGTTCTGAAATGTATAAAAAGATTTCTGATATTTATAATGATTTAGGAGATATTAAACTCTCAGAAGCTTACTTAGGAAGATTTAAAGATTTCTTATATTCTGTTAAGGATATTCCAGAGGAGTTTAATGAAAATATTTATTATGTGGAATATTTCACTCCTTCAGATGAATATCGTGAAATAATCGAAAAGATCATTCAAAAATCATATAATTTTTCAGAATTTCCTGTGATAGTTCTTCCCATTGAAAGAATTTTCGATGCAAGGAAATTTGAAAAGCTAATCTATCAGAAAAATTTTCAAGTTGCTCAAAATAATGATAAAATTAGACTTGTTTATGATCAATATCTCAACGACAATATATTTTCTCCTCAACAATTTGAGTTTTCTATAAATGAAGGGTATATATGTAAGTTTCCTTTCATCGATGATTCGGGGATACTCTTTATAACTAACTCTAAAGAACTCTTTGCAGAACATTTCTCTATGTGGATTGAACTAAGAAACTTACTTCATAAATTCCCAATGTATTATATTAAATTGATGAGATTGATCCATTACTTAATAAATATTGAAATTGGAAATGACTTTGAAAAAGACGGGATTGAAGCATTAATAAATTTTAATTCCGATAAGGAGAGATTTGAATTGAAAGATCCTTTAGCCATTAACTGTCAAAACCAAGGAATCAGAAATATAATAATGACAATAATTAAGATTGCTACATATCCCCGAATTAATAATTATATAAAACTAGATGTAATGATGGAGAATTTATCTGAGAAGGGTTTGGAACCAGTTATTCACAAAGAACGTAAGGGACAAGCTTTATTTTCGATTTGCTTAAATATAGTATTATATATATTCTGCACGGGTGATAATAAATACTCAAATTATCCATACTTGGATGGTTTTGACGAATTATTAGAGATATGTAAATTAATAGAAGGAAAAGGACTAAACGAAGAATTTTTTATTAAATTTATTCAATTTTGTTATAATTATATTAAAACATTTATCAAATAACTATATAAAATAAAGGCAATCGATTTTTATGACTAAATTCATTTTTCTTGATACTAATGTGTTTCTACACTGTAAATCCTTTACTGAAATTGATTGGAGAGAATTGTTTAAGGATTCTCCCCCTGAAGAGGATATCGTCATTGTAGTACCATATATGGTTAATAAGGAGTTGGATGATACAAAAAAGTATGATAAAAAAGCCAGAAATATACAAAATAAATTGAAAAATTTAAAAGATGTCGAGTTTAAACCCGGGATTACTCTAAATATAACAATATTTCCAATGAAATGGAGTTCACTAAAATCTAAATGGGCAGAAAAGTTAGATGAAAATGAATCTGATTGTAAGATCATTGCTGAAATATTGGTACATCAAGAAAACAATCCCGATGAAGATGTATATTTTGTTACTGGAGATAATACGCCCTATTTTCAAGCAGACGCCTTAGGGATTAACACTATATTTTGGTTGGATGAAAAATATAATGAAATTTTTAAATCAAGTGAGCTTAAAACTACCAAGAAAAATAAACTAACAGATTTAAAAATTCTTTTTAGAAATAGTGAAAATAAATACGAATTACCTATTCAAAATGATATTTCCTTAGATGATTTTATTACTGATGAATTTCCGGAGTATCCAGATTTAATGAAAAAGGAAGAGAAGGAAGGGGAGCTAATTGAAATGGAAAAATCCCTCGAAATGGATGAAGAAGATTTGAAGAAAAGTCTTGGACGACCAAACTTAAAAAAGATATTATCATACGTATCACTTTTGGATTTTAAAAGTCATGAGCAATTTAAAGAAGAAGTTTTAAAATATTATGAAGGAATTAAAGAATATCGTAAGTATGTTGAAATAGAATTATATTTAAAAAATTTTGGAATTAAACCATATAATAATGTTAACATCGAAATATGTACTCTTTTAGAAAAAGATTTTGACTTAAAATCAAAGGAAGAACTTGAAAAACCAAGAAAACCTGAAAGAAGCTTTTTTCCTTTTAGCCCCTATTCATCTATAATACCTATACAACATAAAGAATATAATGTAAAATATGATCCTCCTCAAAAAATAGAGAAAGACAAGAATGATATATGGATATTTGGATATAGCGTTAAGAAAATCCAGCATAAGGATACAATAGGTTTATATCCTATTACAATCAAATTTCCAGAAACATATAAAGCGAAAAAAATCAAATTCAATTGCGCATTTAAACACGATGAAGAAGGTGTATCTAAAGAACAAAAACTTATATTAGATCTCTCTAATTTAATTCATAATAATTAATTTTTCCTTAATTCTACGCCCCGATTGCATTCGGGACAATATTCCATAATTATTTAATTAATAAACGTCCTTATTATTAAGGATTTAGATTTAGAATTCCTGATTCTTAAACTTTATATTCCAAATACTTCTCCTAATGCTTCTAACTATTTTTATTTCTTTCAAGAATCCATCTTTCGATGTGAAAGTCTTGAACCGTATCTTTCTCCAGACTATAAGTATTATGAATTTTAGACTTGGGAACCCACAGCTCCGTATCATCGATAAGTCGAAGTAGTAAGGCTTTCGGAGTCTCCCGCTGAATACTACCCGTTAAAGTCGCTATATCGCTATTGGAAGAGTTGGAAGAGGATTGAACGATCTCTTGCTTGATGACGGTTTTTGATTCTTTCTTTTTGGGCTCATTTAATTGGGAATCGGTTGGTTTTTGCGGTTTACTTTTTGAATTATATTTTTTGGTTTTATTTCGAGTA
>WJIN01000189.1 GCA_014730295.1 Promethearchaeota archaeon
AAGTTTTCATCCTCATGCTGTTCCATCATTTGAAGTAGCTCGTTGGTGATTCCGTTAACCTTTGACTCGAGGATCTTCGCATCATTAAGACGTAATCTAATTAATTGAGCAAGTGTAATTTTCGCATATCGATTCCTCACTTTGATAAGCGGAGAGAGAAATTCCATTGTCTCCTTTTCGGAATAATTCAACATTTTAAAGAGACTTGAAGTTTTCTCAAGCTCGTGTACGGATTTTGGGAGTGTAAGCACCCGTGGAAGGGTCTTATCATCGAGAGGTTCAATTAGTTGAGAAACAATGCGCTCGTCGATGGTTTGTAATAGATTTTTTATATTTTGCTGTATCTCCGAAGTAGCTTCCTTATATCGTTTTTGAAATAAGGGGAGGGCATACTTAAAGAACGGTTTAAGCATTATCTGGATTCTGTGGTATTCCATTCGTCGTTGGAGATAATAATCATCATAGCCGAGGACGGCGATTTCCCATAACATCGAATTGAGTTGAGCAATTAGATTTTCCGGAATCCCCGCTTTCCGTAATGTAAATTCATATCCGTATCTATTTCTCCCCGCCTCGATTAGATCATTATACGAATCGTAATAGATAATAGTGCGGATGGATGATTTGCCAATAGTATGATTCAACACAGGATTCATCCTATTTTCATAATATGTCATAGAAAAGTGAGCGGGTTTCCTCGATGAGGTTTGCGTTGTATGGGGTGATCGAACGATTTTGTTCTTATGATCGTCGATAATAGAGCGGAAAAGCCTCCCGAAGTGTTTTATGATATGCTCAGGAGTGGAAATGTCTCCTAAAATTCGCTTATATTTACTATCCTTATACCAATAAGATGCCAATTTGACAATGTCCTCAAATTGAGTATATTTAAATGTTTTTTGAGGGATTTCATACGTATCCAATAAACTGAGCAAATAATCCGCGTAGTAATTATGAACCGTTTTGCGTAAATTTCGGTCCAGTCTACGTTTTTCTTGCCTCTCCTTCTGTTTTTGGAGGAATACCTGTCGAGATTCATTTTCCTTCTCTTGAAAATATCTTTCTCTGTTATATCGTAATTTTTCAATAGGGCTATTGAAGTCGGGTTCCACCCTCAATCTCTTACGGGGTATCTCAACTCCAGTGGTATTGCGCAAGATTTTTCGAAACGTTTCTGTTTCATACCTTTTTTCCTTATTCATGGGTAGGTTTCACCTTAAAATATTTCTGTATGTAAAACAACATTTTTTGGAAATTTGAAAAAAAATGCGAATAAAGCCGCCACAATGGAGGGAATTTTATTATTATTTGAAGACTTAATCTTGATACCTCCTCATTAAAACAGCACCTGGTATTTGCCAAGATCGATGCCTCCGAGCAAGCTCTATTCATTTTATTCATTTTTTTAACTTTTAATAAAAACATCTTATAGGTTTTTACTATTATTTGAAACACACTATATTTAAACAAGAATTTTTGGTCAGATGATGTATTGTGATCAAAAGGAATAGTACTTTAGAATAAAAATAAAAAAAGATTCCCAAGTGCTATTTTTAATTATGGGTTGATCATTTCCACTTATTTTTTCTGAAGAGAAGTCCATTTAAAAATGGGGAGGCGCCTATATTCAAGGATTAGATCGGCAAATAAAGCTTCCAAAATATTGAAAATAATCGGTAGCTTTTCGCACAAGAAGTCGTTTATTAGGGTCTTTTCCAAGTGTTTTATGAGGGGATTAAGAGGGTCATAGGATAATAAAAGTATGGTAAGTTTCTGGTGTTGCTGATTTGAGAGAAAATGAGTTTTCATTTTTTGGAACTCACCTTCCCACAAATCGCAAAAAAGTCCCTTTACATCTTCTAAGAAGTGTAAATTTTCAGTGTCTTTTTGAGTTATCTCAGAATAAAATTTACTAAGCATATTTTCATTTTGCTGGAGGAGGTATTCGAAGAAAAAATGGCAAATGACGGAATATAATTCCAACCATGGTGAAGGGAGTCCTATTTCTTCATCCTCGAAAAATTCGCAGATCGCATAGTGGAATTGAGATAGAAATTCCTGCGAGGATTTGAATACTTTCTCGTATTGCGGAAAAATCCGAATCTGCGTGTCCACTCGAGCAAAAGGTCGGCTCTGGGTGATTTGTCTTTCGTATCTTTCGCGAATTGCGGTTAATATATCTTGCTTGACCACTTGCCTCCTCTGCCGTCTCGGTTTCAAATTCTTATATTCATCAAAGTGCATTCCAATCATATATGCAATTATATGAATATATTTAAACAAAAAACATAGATCAGACTCTTTGGTAAAGCACAAGAGGGTGAAGATCCTAATGAATCTTTACTGTGAACTCTAAAATATGTTTTTCTCCTAAAATGCGAAATGATCAATTTGAAATCTTGGGGCAACAACCGATTATGAACTAAGAATATCATCTAATCCACACTATATCGAACTAAGGTGATATTAATTGAATTCATTTAACCTTGAGGCACGAACCACAACTACCATTAAACCTCAAAATTGAATAAGGCATGGTTTTTCTCTTACCATCTTGTACGGGGCGCCACGACCGAGATCCTGTTCAGCCGCGAGTAGGTACTCCGGAAGGTGGATCCTTTCCGGTCAATTTCACGACATAGTTAAGATCATAACGTCTGAAGATAAGGAAATGTTCATAATAAACGAGAATAATATCCCGCGGAAAGATAAAAATATATATATTTTTACGGACAATGACTTTCGAACTCGGAGACATTCGCTCTTTATACCACGTATAAAAGAAAAGATACCCAATTCTTCGCTGCTTTTTCTTGGAATGGGGCACTTTTAATTTTTCGACGAGTTCCATAAGTTTTTCCCGAGAAGAAGTCTTAAGTATCTTTAACTGCGGTTTCTCCAAGATTGTGCTTTTCTCGGTTTTTGTATGTGTTTTTTCTGAAGCGTCGAGTTTTGAGGTTGAATCCTCGCCCTTAATATCTATTTCATATTGCTCGAGGAGTCGCTTTTTCAAGGTACGGATTTGCGCTCTGGACTTTTTAATGGTATCAAATCCAAGAATATTGTGACTCGCACATAAGACCGCGAGGTCGGACTGAAGAGTGCTATGACTCGTATAATTAAAAAAGGCTTTAATCTCTTTTAGCGTAAACGTATCATAGCTATCCAAGTCAGATAATGCAATTATCGTAATTAAAGTAGCGAGGCGCTTTTTCGTCCCATTCATGCCTATATGGGATGCGATTATGGTACTCTCTTTTAGGAAATGAAGCCCCAAGCCGTCGCGTTCATAATAATCCTTAAACTGGTTGACCAATGAAATAATATAAAAGAACCTCTTGTCGTTTGTACAGTGGGCGATGAGTTGCCTTCTCTTTAGTACTCGCTTTTCCCTATAAAACTGTTTTTTTTTCATCCCTGAATATTCTATAACTTTACTCACATCTACATTAATAAGGTTTTTCTCAAGCGTGTCAACTAACAATATAGGGACGGTAAAATGGGGATTTTTAAAGCGAGACCTTTCTGGTAGACATTCCCTCACGTTCTGAAACGCACTAACTACCATATTCCTTAAAGCGCAAGAGAGGGTAAAATTCATACTCGCTTCAAGCCTATCAAACACTTGTGCTCCCGTAAGAATTCTCTCTTCTTCGTATTCGAGAGAACTTAATTTACCATCCAAACGCTCTTGACGATTCAAGGTCCGTGAATTTTTACATTTGTTTCTCTCTTGCATTGTTCCAAGAGTGGTACGCCGTTTTCCCCTAGTGGACGCGGTCTCAAATCGTCTTGCATAAGGGATCTCACGATATTCTGTTTTTATATGCGTACCTTTCTGAACTAATCCGCAATTGCTACAGGCAAACCCTTGCTCAGTTTTAATAATATGAGAAGCGCACTCATCGCATATGTCTATCCGTTCATGGTTATTGCTCAACAATTGATAATTTTGGATGTTCCGTGTAAATTTCGATAGGATGTCCCGTTCGCGATGAACTTTTTTGACAAAATATTTCTTTTTTTTCATAGGTAGATCTTAAATCTATTATTTTTACTACCACAATTTTCCCGTCATATATAAATAAAAAAAGGAAAATCCTTCAAAGTGTAAGAGACGATCCTCCGATCTACCTTCTCCATCCATGGTAAGCGGTTAGCTCTCTTATAGATTATATACATGTATCATATAATTCACGCTCACTCTCCCGATACGATGGCGAATTATCCTTTTTTGATTTAATCGCTATTATTTTCTGACGTTTTGGATAGTTTTAATCTTGTGAGTTACCTTATGATTTTATCTTTATAAACGTTTGTGTTCGACAACTTGTTTAGGGTTTTGACATGGCTCACTATTAGGAGTTTGTGGAGGACTGGTTCTCAATCGTGATCCCGAATATTTTGCTAAAAACAAAATTTACGGGCTATAACTGAGAAATCCTCGATAACACACTCACACATTCCTTATGATAAAATACAATTTATGCTGCCTACTTACCGCTCCTTTTTACAAATCTTCATATGAAATAAAATAGGAAATCGCATCTATGATAAACAATAAATATCAGAAAAGCGTATTGAAGAATAAAGATTTCACTACCAAATTCAAAATAAACATAGTGGAAGGCAAAATTTTAGTTTAAAAATACTATGTGCTATATTATAGTAACTTCATTAAATAAATGATTTTCAAATATAACCAGAAGGAGCAATATTACATGAAGCGAATAACAAAAATTGCACTTATCGTACTGGTGTGCCTGTGTGGCGTTCTACCCACGGGGATGATCACGCCCGTGGCGGCACAGTCGGCGGATTCAAGGCTCGGCTTCGAGTTCAGTAGTGATGTAGTCACTAAAAAATTTTCCTTGTATAAGGAGTATAACAATGAGTCATTTCTTTACGAGTCTAAAGGGATTTCACCTCTAACTTTTTGGGAAGAGAAAGATTGTTATTGGGGCGATGACGGGTATTATTACGTAGAAATTGTGAAAGAATATATGTTAGGGACAGACCATAGATATTACAACAAGACCGTTTCGGGATATTTTCAAACTGATATGGTATTAGATATGTATGAGGTCAAAGTGACATATGGAGATACCTATGAAATGTCTTTTTATGCTCTCAAGAACGGCACGTTATTTACAGAATATTACCAAGACTATATGGAGTTAAGTAGAGCTAGTTCTTATCGTCATGAATACGTCTATACAACATACCTAAGAAAATACGAGGATGAGAGCAGGCAAACATTAATTGATGTTGAGATAATTAATGTTGAAGAGCCTGACGACAAAACTGGTTTTGGCTACTTTGAGATTACTAGAGATGATATCTGGCATTATAATCAGAACGCTTCGTTTGCGGCACCGCTGATAATGATCAACCAAGTATTTATGACCCCGAACGGGCATAAAGTCGCGTGGGGGGAATTCATGTGGGAGATGATCGCCTATAACGATATGAATAACGATAGTTTTTATAGTGTCGAATCGGATCTCTATGAGGATTTCGAGTTTGGCGCACTTATCCAACCCTACATTCTCGAAACTAAAACATATTACAAAGATTATAGAAGAGAAAACTTAACCTTACAATCCTTTCCGAATGATATGAGCGTGCTTGATGCGGAAACTCTTATCGAATTTTCTAAACCGACCGTCTTAAACGACGTCCTCTCATGGGGGATACATTATAACAATTTTCCGTTTCATATTAACCATACGGGATTTTTCATACTCCCCGAATTTTCCTATTCCGACTCATTGAAAGCAGATTTCTCTTTCGAATTCGACTTTTTTCTCAAAGCGAATGCGACCCAATTAGACATAACTACGGGCTTTTCACCCCTCGAACCTTCTCGAGATGTATTTACGTCCCAAATGGACGGTCTAAGTCTATGTGTCCCGCATTATACGTATCTCCTCGCTTCTATGGACATCATCCAACGCTTTTCCGATGCGATGACCCGCAGAAATCAAGTATTTAGATTTGAGTCGGGTATGCAAACAGTCTGCGAAATCGATATGAGAGGGTCTAAGGAGCCATACGTGTTATATGACCATGCAGATAACGATCGAGAGAAGGTGTACAATGCTGTGGGAGCGGGAGTGACAAGGGGAATATCCGATCCGCTCGAAGGGGCAATCAGCCAAGCCACGGGGAGAAGGTATTTTCAGATGAGTACCTTACCCAACCTGGTGTTCTCGGTCGAGGATTTGGTTCATGATGAGCCATTGCTGCGGAAAGGATCCAACTCCAGCCGTCTTGTCTCCCTCGAGACCGAAAATTACCCCGTCTGGTCGGGCAATTCATTTTATCACGACCCATCACTTAAGACGAACATTGCACCGCGGCTACCTCTACTCGAGATAGGTATCGTAATCATCTGCGGAGTGATCGGGATAAGTGTTGTGGCATTAATCTATCGTAAGCTCAAAAAATAAAATTCTATTTTTTTTTGGTTATTTTTCTATTTTCTTTTCCTATAGGATGAGACTATAAACTTGTATTTTAAATATCAAAATAAAAATTTCTAATCTAAAAAGAAGTTGTTATATGTATTACCAATGCAATGTTCTTTAGGAAAAACGATATTCTTGCCCTTACTCGTGATTCGGTAAAAATCTTTCTATCCTAATTAATCAATAATATTGAGTCTGATATAAGTAATAGATTTAATAGATTAGCTAAATTAGATAAGGAGGGTTCCTCTCGTCAGAGAGAGGCGAGGATGGGGGTGTGAGTCCATCATTCGCTGGGGGAGGGGGCGAACTGCATATCTAAAGACAAATATGATGAGACGATAGGAACCATAGTTACTGCGAACCATAATACTTACCCATTATATCCATTTAAATAAAAAATATAACGGAAATCACACTATATCGTATCGGGTGGTCCTTTGCCATCATAGATATATCCCCGCTCGATATATGCAAATTCGGCTTCGAGATCCCCCTTCCCCTTCAAGTGAGCAGAAAAGATAAGTGCCACATTATTCTCCCCTCGAACGATAAAGATGTCTCCTCTGCTTCCAGTATCAAAACCACTTTTCATTCGCACATGCTCAATACTTTCTTTTTGCTCTGGGGCAAATGAATAACCTTCCTGGGAGGGCTCTCGGGGTGGGGAGGGAATGACGTCTAATTTGTCTAAGATAGAGCCGAATATTTTTTTGCCCTCTGCGATCGTTGTAAATTCGGCAATATAGAGAGGTTAGAAGAGTTTTTAACTTAATTCGATATACTTAAATAAAACTTAATATCAATAATAAATTAGAATTGATTATGGAAGTAAATGGTACAGAAATTCACGACACATTTTCTGAGGGATTTAGTGCTTATTTTGCCCGTGTCATCATTACTGCTGCCAATAAAACGTGGTTAGATATTTGTGCCCAAGAAGCGACGGGTTATGGAACTTCCACGATTCATTGTGATGCTGAGGCCGCACTTGATGTATATATTTCGCCCGAAGATACCCCAGATAATCGCCTTGGCGCCGCATTGATGTTTTTCATCAACGATAAAAAGAAAGTGGATTCGGTATTGTTAGGTCGCATCGGTCAATGTATTTTAACATGTCCTACAACTGCGTGTTTTGATGGGATGGAAGAATCGTTAGATCCAGAAAAGGAATTTGAAGTCAAGACGGGTTTTAAGTTAAAATTTTTCGGAGATAAATTCGAAGAGAAGGTAGAAGGGAAGTTTGATTTTGAAGCGTGGAAAATTCCCGTGATGGACGGAGAATTTATCGTTCAGAGTTTATTTAAAGCGGGTAAAGGTATTGCTGGGGGTAATTTTCTCATAATGGGGAAAGATCAGAGTTCCACCTTAGCCGCAGCAGAAAAGTCTGTAAAAGCGATGAAAGACGTGCCGAACGTAATCGCCCCATTCCCTGGAGGCGTAGCTCGTTCTGGTTCCAAAGTAGGTTCGAAATATGACTTTTTGGGTGCATCTACTAATGATCCTTTATGCCCAACTCTTAAGGATAAAATAGACAATTCGGAGCTGAAAGAAGGGGAAAATTGCGTATATGAGGTTATAATAAATGGAGCTACTGAATCTGCGATCAAATCCGCAATGAAATTGGGTATCGAGGCAGCCGTAAAAGTTCCCGGAGTTATGAGAATCTCTGCGGGCAATTACGGGGGCAAATTAGGCAAATTCCAATACAGACTACACGATGTAATGAGCTAATATTCATAAAAAAATAAGTTCAAATAGAAATAATTTAAATATTTTTTATTTCCTTTACTATTCTTTACAATCTTCTCTTGATTTTTTTTTGTGTCGGTTTTTCTTTTTTTTCTTCGGGTTTCTCTTCAGGTTCGGTCTTTGTTTTTTCTTGTGGCTGTGATGGCGCTTTTTTCGATGGTGTTTGTTTGACAGGTTTGGTGCTTGGTTTTCTTTTAATGAGTTTATATGCTACCGCAATTCCAATCAATAGCCCAATGAGTAGTCCAACAATTAATGTGACCCAAGGCATAATTAATCCTAAGGCGTCTGGGACTATCCTTATTTGTTTGGGGGCTTGTCCAATATCAGACGTAAGGGAAGTGGTCGCTCCATCCGAATCCGTGACAGAAATATATACATTCCATGTTCCTCTTAGCAAATCAATGGAGCGAATCGTGATTTCGAAATTTGCTGGGCTATAAAGTTTAGTGATATTAAACCAATCGTTGTCTTCATTTAAGAGTGACACAGTAATATATTCAATATTACTATCTTCATCAGAGACATCAAAAGTAAATGTAATATCTTCCCCATAGAAGACCGAGATTTGCTGCACTGGGCTCAATCCGTTGATCCAGAAATTATTAATCTCCGGATTTAAATTTAGGATAGATAGATAATGGATAAACGAATTTTGCCCTCCATCGGGATCAACTGCGGTTATATTTAAAAGATACTGACCGATGGGTCTATTTTTGGCAACGTTTAATGTTAACGTAAAATTGTTATCTGTATTGTCGGATTCCTCCACCAGTCCAAGCTTTAGACCTAATGGAGTTGTTAATTGGGCAGAAACGTTGACGTCTTGAATCGCAGATTCAATATCTGTAACATTGATTGAAATATCGAAATCAATAGTTCTATAGATCTCAGCAGGTACGGATAATGTGTTTTCGAGGATTTCCGGATTGTGATTCAATACCTTAAATCGGAAATAGGTCGGTTCAGTCCTTCCGCTAGCCTCGTCCGTAAGGTTTACTTTTACATAATAATATTTGTTTACTTTGGTAAACAAAGATTCATTAAGGAACAAGCTGAATCCCTCAATATTATCTCCCGGAATATATTTAATTGTGGTTTGAGAACTTAGATCGGTGCTATTTACGATTGAGATTTGGTAGATGAAATTTCTCTGTGGTTCGTAGGCAGAGATATTATCGATGAGGATTTTCACATTGAGCGTCTCGTTTAAATATCCCTCATTATCATAATTGGGAGGGAAGTCTGCGGCATAATAATTGGAATAGATGAATAATTGGGTTTGAGTTAGTTCAGTATTTAATAGGACACCCGATTCATTATAAACTTGAAATGTGATAATTGTCGTCCCGTTTGGAACATAATAGGGGGGGACATAGGTGTATGTAAAATTTTCTCCTGTTGTATGTTCCATATCAAAAATATCACTTGAACCTCCGGGATATTGAAATTTTACTTTAGAATAATTAGCATATAATAATTCGGTTGTATTGATTTTAATAAGAACCGGATCAAAAAGTGAAGTAATTATTGTATTATTTATATGAATATTTTCAGGACTAATTGCAGTCTGAGAGATTTTAATTCTATCTGAGTGATGTGATGAATTCTCTGATATTTGGGCGTGGGGTTGCCATAGGAAAAATCCGCTAATGATTGAAAAAAGAATTAGTGTAACCGCTATATGTTTCTTATTGAGTTTCATTTTTATCTCCTTAATAATTTGGTTTTCATCTCTTTATTTTTGAAGTATAATACAATCGCAATTGGAATAAGGATCGGCACTACATAAAATAGAATGAGATTCATAATTGACAATACCACTTGAATCTCACAGTAAAAACTTAGTTGCTCGTTCCCCTCTGCGTCTTTTATTACTATTTGGTATGATTTCACGCTAAAGTCGTAGGGGTTAAAAGTTGGAACCAAACTGGTTTGAATTCTATTTACACCTGGAACCAACTCATTTAACTCGGTTTGTATTAGCCGGCCATTAATATAAAGCGAAAATGATTCAGTGGTGCGTTTATTATTCTTAATTTTTAGTACAAACTGGGCTGAAGACCATTGAGCAACACTGGAAGGAAATGAGGATTGCAAGACTTCTAGCTTATTAACCACTTGAAGAGTAAATGATTGATTATAAAAAGTTATGGAAGATTTAGAAATAAGCATTTGTACAGTAATAGAATTCTGATTAATCACCTCGGAGAGGTTAAGATTTTTGAAAATAGTGATAAATCCTCCTTCCGAGAGAAAGTATTCTTTCTTAAAATTGTCAATATAATCCCCAACAAAGCTTAGATTAAATGATTGCGTCTCATTTGCCAAGAAATTTTCCAAATTTATAGAAATATAAAAAATATCCCCCTCAACAACATTTTGATCATATGCGATTCTTGAGAGATAGAGCGAATTTCTAATTTCCACATCAACCGTATAATTTAAAAATAAGGTGCTACCATTCTTTAGCAGAAAATAAAAATTAGTGGGTCCCAATTCTGCTGTACTGATAATTGAAAAATTTATCCACAGGGCGTTCAATTCAGAAGAATTTAAAAAGAATTCTCGAGGGGAATTAGTTGATACAGCGTTCTGAGTTTCAACAGAAAACGTAAGATTTACATCCTCCTGACGCGAATTATTAAACGTGATAGTCATATTTCTTCGCTCTCCTTGGAATAGGTAGGTTAAATCCTCCAAACCGGAAATATATTTAATGCCGGAAGAAACCGTAAATATCATGGAAGTATCTGTATATGCAAAATAAGTCGAATTCGCCCAGATATACACAAAATAATCTTGCCCAATCGGTAATGATTCATTTATCGAAAAAGTAAAGGTGTCGGTTCCATTTTCGTTTGTCGTGCGAATCTCTTCATAAAACCACGTACCATTAGGATAAACCAACTGATACCCTATGCTCGCATTCGGGATATTACATGTATTTCCGTTTGATGTAAAAGTATAATTAGCAATTGTAACTAAATCATCCTCGTCGAATATGAATTCGGGAGGTGAGCCGCTCTTATTGAATTTGCTAGAAAGTGAAGTTTTTTGATATAGCTCGTATGCTTCGAGGTATGCTTCGGTGAGTCTTAAGTTGGCAAGCAAATTTTTGTTTGAAGAACTATCTGTTTTATCATATGCCTTATTAGTAGAATCGTAGAAATTACTCTGGAATGCCTCATACATTGCTGTGGCATTATTATAGTAAGAGATATTCGCAGAAACATCGAAAAACTTAAGAAGGGCCATCATCATAAATGCATTATAATTAAGATCAAATTCATTTGTAAAAATTCCGCTCCACTCTGAAACATCTGTTCGATAACGGTCGCCATCCCTCAAATTACTATTGTATATTTTCTCAAATAAGAAAGTTGCATTTGTTAAATATTCAGAACTATCCGTTGCTAACCACATTTCTATTAAGGCTAAAATTCCGAGTGCATTTGTTTTCAAATCTTTACTAGTGTTAAAGCTTGAGAGGTCTTGATCACTACTATTATAATATCCATAATCGCTCTTATCCCAAAAGTATTCATTTAAAGTGTTCATCGTCTCATTTGCTAAAATAAACGCCTGATCTTGCACTTCTGAATCGAAATTTGTATTCTGATATATTTTTAAGGTCGCTAATATGGCATATAAATTGCTTTGCGCGAAAATATCTCCCGTTGATGAATTATAATCCATGAAATGTCCATTGGTTGCATTCCAAAATTCAGTAGTATTGATCAAATCAAGCATCTGGATAATCTGATTTTTATATTCCGTTGATGGAGAGCTTGGCATATTCTCAACTAAAAGAATAATTGGCATTACATTATCAATTAAGTTCCTCTTGGTATTTCTGGTACTTGATGCGGTATTGATCGATTCGATAAATCCATAATCATATTGGCCTTCCCCATCATACCATAGATTGGTTGACTTTAAATCCAGATAAGCATCATAAATTTGACTGGAACTAAGACTTTGATTATATTTTTTCAAAGTATTGTAAAGTAAGAGATTTTCAAGTGAATACACTAGATATTCTGAAA
>WJIN01000190.1 GCA_014730295.1 Promethearchaeota archaeon
CAATAATTTAAATTCATAAACCCCAGCCATAATGGCTTTTTACTTGACCTTATGAAAAACTGAGAGACATCGGGGTTTGAATGTAATTATTGAACCCGTTTTTCGACTTCATAATTCTCTATTATCCCTTTACGCCACCAGAGTATTCTACATGGCAAAAAACTCGGAGCAATAACCTATTAAGAGAATATTGCAATATAGAGCCAAATAATTGCAATAACTCCATTTTTTATTGCAATATACCCTTCTATTATTGCAATATTGGGCGAACATGTTGCAATATAATTAAATTCTAACTAAAAAGCCATCCCCAATTTTCAAATATCGGATTTTAATCATTTTTTGCAAAGTTAGTGTTTCGAGTACAAAATTACTAACACTTACTAACTAATTAGTAAGTACTTAGTAAGTATTTAGTAAATATTCCCATCTATCCTGTTATGAGGGCTTGAAACCCGAAAATAGGATGGAAAAATTGCTTAATAGAATTTGAGAAAAAAATTGACGAATTTCGCTTTCCTGAGGAAATGGAGTTTACGGCGCTTTTAGTATTTAGTAAGTGGTTAGTAAATTAACAAAATTGAGGTAAATTCCACCTACGGACAAGAAGAAGTTAAATTTTGGGATAAAAAAAATGCATTCAAATGGAATTGAAAAATTTTAAAGTTAATCCGTTGCCGACAAATTTTTAAAGTTGAAGTGTTTGAAAAAAATATGAAACTAAAATACAAAATATTCAAAATAAATGGTTAAAGTTATCAGAAAAAATCTTATTAACTTATCCAATTAATCAAACCACCACTCATTTATATATGCGTCCATATGAAATGTTAGACTACAATTTGGGCAAGGAACTTCAAAATAAGAAGGATCTGATAAATATTTTTCAGCATAATAGATAATTTTTTGTTCAAAAGTAAATTCTTTTTCACATCTGCTACAAGTTGTTTTGAATCTAAAAAGATATTCAAATTTTTCTCCAATTTGTCTTATTTTCTTATATCCTAAAAAAAAAAGAGGTACTCCATTTCTTTCTATTTTTTTATTTAAAGGTGTCTGAATCATCTTTGACAATATACTGTCAAGTTTTTGTTCATTAAATTCCTTTTCTTCACTTTTAAAAATATCTTGAATAAACAAATCAAACTCATCTTTATCGTCCAATGGTGCTTCATAGATTTGGTCACAATCAAATCTAATTTTCAATTCTTCTACAAAATTTTCACCATCAGAAGTTATGTGATAGGGCTCATCATGTATATGTTTTTCACTAACTTGCTCCGCTAATCCTAATTCTATTAATTTTTTAAATGCTTTTCCCCTATCAATAAAATTTGGTAAATTTAAACTTGTATTAGTCTCAACTTTTATAAAAATTAAATAAACTGCATATATTTGACTTCTAAGATCTTTCCAAATTTTAACGAAATCTATGGTAAATTACCTCAGCGATGGAACTAAACTCTATAGTTAATTATTATTTATTCTTTTTCTTTAATTACTTATATTTTTTATTAATAAACCTCAGATCTATAGGGAATTTTTATATTTAAATCCTCTTCATTATAGTGAATATATTTAAATAGTTAAATTAATACTTTTATTAAGGAGAAAAAATTATTTAATATTGAAATAATATATTCGTTATAACGAATATAGTTATAAGGAAAAAAATTAAAAATGAGATAAAATGAAGAGAAAACCAATTCAAATTATGGCTGGATTAATTAATGCATTAAATCCACTTAGTAAAAATCAGAACTATTCAATTAACCAAATCCATGAGGAAACTAATTATCACTGGAATACTGTAAATGATTACATCAAATTAATTAATTTAGTAAAAAAATTTGCCCCTGACTTGAAAATTGATGATAAAACAAATGAAATTAAAATTAAGAAGCAGTCTCCTTATTTTAAAAATTTAAAAAAGTTAGAACAACTTATATTATATCTCTTTATCTCAAAAGCGTTCAATGAGGAAAGTAGCATTAATAAAAATGAGATTAAATTAAACTATGATTCTAACCTTGATCTTAATGAAGAAGCAAAAGAATTTATTAAACAATCCAATGAAGGAGAGATTTATCTTACACTGAAAGGAAAATTTAAAGCACAGGGTATTTTCTCATCACTTTATAAGAAAATGATTGATTTCATTGAGAATAAATCAAATCTAAAAGAGAATTCTAATAGAATTTGGTTGCTCAATTTCTATGAAGACAAAGAATCTCCATATTTGAAGAAGAAAAAAAGGTTCTTAAAAACCACTTCACGTCAAAATAGTGAGGAAGATGAGGAAAAAATTTCTGAATATAAAAAAATGCTAGATTTATCAGAAAAGGCTCTAAATAATATTAGTACTGAAAATATAGCATAAATCCTATTCATTTAAAGGGGGTTAGAATTGAATCTAAAATTTGTTAAAGGAACTCGATTTCTTTTTGGAAAAATAAAGTTTGCTGATAAACTAATTTTCGATTTAGAGAAAATTGAAGAAAATAAATATTTAAGAGACTATTTAGAAGAAAAATTAGATTTAATAGTCCCACCCCCCTATTTTAAACCTCCTAAAAAAGGAACTATATTAGGCCATTTAAAAGAAACTATTCGATTCAATGATGCATTTTTTATTTCAGGAATCGAAAATAAAGTTGAAAGCATATTAGATTCTATATCCTTCGGTTTGGGAGAAAAAGGATATTACTACGATATAAATTTAAAAACTCAAGAAATTGAAGTTG
The DNA here is from genome assembly GCA_014730295.1 of Promethearchaeota archaeon. The sequence goes on from WJIN01000190.1 coordinate 2,745, forward strand.
GTAAATTAAGAGAAGAATTGCAAGTTTTAAAATCAATTATAGATAAAATGGAATTGAATTTTGAAAATAAGTTAGCAAATTTATATTATCCTGGTACTAATAAAAAGAATAGAGATTTCTCTGAAATTTCAAATTTTCAAGCAACGGTTCAAGAAAATAACTTCTTAGAGAAAAATCTAACCCTTTTGAACTCCATGATTAAAATATTAAATAACAAAAGCGATATAATTGTGGAAGAGGGAAACAATTTTTCTTTACCAGAAATTAAAATTAACTTATTTAATGATTATCTTTTTGAATCAATTGATCTATTCAAAGAAAAAGCTAAACCCCTTTTCGATCAAAGGTTCTTTCAATTCAAAAAATTGTTATCACGAGGAAATTACTGGTCAATTTCTTCAAGAGGAGTTCCATTAGAATCGATTATTCGCATTTTTTCTTTGTTCGAATAAATTTTCAATTTTTCATTTCTTTTCTTTTTTTCCTTCCATTAGCATTTCCAATTTGTTTATTAATTCATCCAACTTTCTAACTTTATCAATTAGCATTTTGTATTTTTTAAAATCTTCTTTATTCATTTTTACTCCCTCTATAGGATTCAGGATTCTTAAGCCAAAATGTAATAACTTCCAATAAATTCCAACTCATATAAATAACGTCAATTCTATATATGCCAAGGTTTGCGGTATTAAAGCGCTTAAGAATGTTATATTCAATTTTCACATTTTCAGGTAATCGTTTGGTTTCATTATCATAACTTATACATATGAAAAAATTCGTCTATTTAAATTGATCATTTTTATCAACCATCAATCATAGCATCATTTTTCGACAGCCGGTAATTTTTGACAAAAGCCTTGATCTTGACAAACTCCTCCACTCCCTTTATAAGCAATCCCCCTTTTTGCCAAATGGTTCGAAAATGTATTTGTTAAAAATTAGGATAAACCAATTGTCAATCAATTCCGTTATTAAATTCGCTCAATCTTTAGACCTACTAGCTATATTAGAGTAAAATCCTCAGTAAATCAATGCTTCCGATATTCGGCAAGTTATTGACAAATGGTTAACTTATTGACAAAAGGTCAGTTTTTGATAAATCCTTTTTTTCTATTATAAATGAAGCTGCTTTTTGATAAATGGTTGGAATTATTAAACTCTAAAAATGATAGAGAATTGATTATTTCCTATTAAAGCCACCATCTTGTTTAACCATAAAATTAAATGGACTAAAACAACCCAAATTTTCATTAAATCTCTATTTTCAAAAGCTCCTTAACCCTTATAAAGCTTTTTGACATTTAAAAAGGAAAATCGTTTAGACGATATATTCACTAATAAGACCCAGTAGGAGTTTTAATTTAAAAGTGGGGGGAAATGTAAGATTTTATACATATGGAAAATAAATTCAATATTCTTTTCATATGGAAAAAATCCCCTATATTAGACATAAAAATAGAGAAGATTTTCAAAAATTTCCTAGATCACACCGCAAGAAGCCCGAGATCACATCCCAGAAGTTAAAGATCACGCCATAAAGTTCCAAGATCACATTATAAAAATTTGATGTCTATTACTATGTTAAAACATTCCCTCTTAACTTAACCTTCAACAATTATATATAAAATTAAAGC
>WJIN01000191.1 GCA_014730295.1 Promethearchaeota archaeon
CCCCAATACTCTATGTATCAGATATCGGAAGTCACCCATATTATGGGGATTTAAATAGTAATTTGACGGACTATCGAAGTTCAATCGATAAGTTAGAAAAAATTTACCAATCTAAAAAATATTTTTTAATCCCTGCTCATGGAAATTACTATTTAGAAAAAGAAGATGACTTCTTTGAACGTATAAGACAAAAAATCAATAAAAATGAAAAAAAAATTTTAGGATCTTTAAATAAAGACGCTTTTATCTCAATTAAAGAATTAGTTGAGATGAGAATAATCACTCCATCAGAAAGAATTTTTGAACCTATTAAGGATCTATATTATTTATGGGATGGTGGAATGATACTCAATCATATGAGGGAATTGGTAAGGGAGGATAAAGTTCAAGAGATTGAGGGTGAAATTTTTTTACAAAATAAATATAAACTAAAATAAATCTAATCATAATTATCTTAAAATAATGTCAAAAATCAAATTTGGAATTGTAGGGGCCGGGTCTGCGGGTTTTTTTGCTGCAAATGAAATTGGAAAACAGTTGGGAAGAGATGTTGATATTAAAATTTATGATGCGGGTCCTCCTATTGAAAAGAGGATTTGTCCTCAAAAAGAAGAATTTGAATGTGCTCAATGTGATCCTTGTCGGATTATGAGTGGAATTGGAGGAGCCGGGGTCTGGTCCTCAGGAATTCTGAATTTAAACAAAAAAATAGGTGGTAATTTAGAAAAATTATGTAGCGCAATAGATCTCGAGGTTGAACAAGTTATACAGCAAATAGATAATCTTTTTTTAGAAAATGGCGCTCCCGATAAAATTTTTGATCCTTTTAGAAATAAAGAAGAACTAAAAGATTTAAGACGTAAATGTGCTGCTGTGGATGTGAGATTTATTCCGATAAGGCAACGCCTGTTAGGGTCAAAAAATACGCCTAAAATTATAAAATCTATTCAAAATTCTTTAGAAACGGAATATAATGTACAATTCTTCCCAAATACTAAAATATCAGCCTTTGATAAAGATAAAAATCTTTATTTTACAAATAATCAGAAGGAAAAATTTGATTATATATTATTAGCTCCTGGACGATGGGGAATGATCTGGCTTTCTGAACAATGCGAAAAATTGGGAATTAAAACATTTTACAAACCTCTGGATATTGGAATAAGAGTCGAAGTCCCATCAATTATATTAGACGATATTTGCGAGAAAGTACAACGAGATCCTAAATTTCATATAATTACCCCAACATACAACGATTTCATCAGAACATTCTGTGTGAACCATAAAGGATACGTTGTAAAAGAAAATTATGAGGAGAATGTTGTGGGAGTAAATGGTCACCAAATATCTCTTAACGGGGATTCTGATAATTCAAATTTTGCATTTCTGATTAGGCAAAAACTTACAAGCCCTTTGGAAGATACTACAAAATATGGAAGATCAATAGCTCTACAAACTTCTATTTTGGGAGGATTTAAACCATTAATACAAACGTTAGGAGATTTGCGAGATAGTCATCGTTCAAGGAAATCATTGATAAAGAGAAATCCAGTACAGCCAACTCTTAATGCTTATACTCCAGGAGACATTGCGATGGCATATCCTTATCGTTTTGTTACAGATATTTTAGAAGGTTTAGAGATTTTGGATAACGTAATTCCTGGTGTTAACAATAATAGTACACTGATTTATGCCCCTGAATTCAAGAGAAGCGCAAAAAAAGTTAATACAAATAAATATTTAGAGTCAAAAGAAATCGATGGGATTTTTTTTGCTGGAGATGGGGCTGGACTATCAAGAGGAATTGTTGCCGCGGCATTGACTGGAATAATTGCCGGAAAAGGTATTATTAGGGATGTTAAAAAAAAGATTTAGATTAGTATTTAGGATTAACACATTTTTTAAATAATACCGTAACTTTTTTTTTTTCCAAAGATTATTATAAAGAATAAATATCATATTATAATCTATAAAAAGATTTTTAGATCTTTACGATGAGTAAAAGATTAGGGAGTGTGGACTTTTTCCGCGGTTTTTGCATGTTTTTGATGCTTTTAGGACATTTAAGCTTATGGTGGATGACTCCTATCGATTTTCGATTTCAAGAACTTACATTATGGATTCCACTTGAACCTATAGCAAAAGGTACTGGTTTTATTTTAATATCAGGTACTAGTATTGCATTGTCATTTTCAAAAAAAAAAACAGATTATAGTGATTTATATAAAGAAGATTTTAGGATACTAAGAAATTCCTCTTATATAAGAGCGGGATTATTGTTTATTGTTGCTTTTCTAATGAATTTTGCTATGATTTTTATTTATCCAAACTCAAAAATATTTGATTGGTGGATATTATTTACTTTATCTATTTGTTTATTTTTCAGCTGGCCCTTAATGAAATTATCGATCAAACAGAGAATACTTATTGGTTTAACCTTATTGGTGTTTAATTATTTTTTTTACCAATTGCTATTATTCTATACACCCTTTTCGGAATTCTGCGCTTCTTTGATGGAATTTTTTTTTCCCTCTGATACACGTCAAAATCCCATTTTATCTTTTTTTCCGTTTTTTTTATTTGGAACCGTGATTGGTTCATATATTAAGGATGTCAACGTTGAAAAGACAGAAAATGCAAAAGATTTCTTAAAGAGAATAACTCTGCCCTTAGCTTTACCATCAATTGTAGCAATAATATTTGGAGTCTTATTTAAATTTCCAACTTTTTTAGTTTCCAACAGTTATTCATATATTATATATGCTTTAGGACTTAACACGCTTTTAATCACCATACTCTTAACAATTGAAAAATTTAAGGATTTTAATTGGAACTCAAAATACAATCCCCTTTTCTATTTATCCTTTTACTCATTAACTTTTTACATGTTACATTATATTTTTTTGTTGTTTGCGGGAATAATAAATTTAAGTTATTGGGTTTTTTGGGGTGTCTTTTGGGTTATAGTTGTTCTATTTACAATTTTTTTCAGTCTGATGTATAGATTAATTGCAGGTTTATTTTCCTTAAAATACCTTGTTAGTGTTGCGGGTGAATATCTTTCGCTAAAAATAGAAGAATTTTTTTATAATAAAAAAACCAATGCATATGAAAATCTAATCACTAAATTAAAATTCAATATATTACCTTCAAGAAAATTAACTTAATATTATATTTTTTTAAAAATCAAAAGTTATATATCAGATAAAATCTTATCTCTTTCATCAACAGGTTCTTTGGATTTATATGGGGAATAGAGTTACAAGTATTGATCTATTTAGAGGTTTCTGCATTTTCATTATGTTTTTATCACATCTTGGACGATGGTGGATATCGGGGGAAGATTATGAAATATTTTTTATATTAGTTTGGCGCCCTTTTGGAAGACCTATTGCTAAAGGGTCTGGATTTATATTAATCTCTGGAGTAAGCGTTGCATTATCATACTCTAAAAATATAGTGCATCCGCGTAATATTTTTGACATAGAGGCACGAATATGGAGAGGTAAATCATACATTCGAGCAATTTTGCTTTTTATAATTGCGATCTTGATTAATCTTTTAATAATGTCTTTTGACCCAACCGCAAAGATATATGATTGGTGGATCTTGGTACCACTTTCAATATGTTTGTTTTGTACATGGCCCCTTATGAAATTATCTTTAAAAACTCGTATTATTCTCGGAAGTGGATGGATTTTATTAAATCATTATTTTAAAATAATAATAATGAACTTTAAGAATTTCTCAAATACTACCCAATTTTTAGCTGAATTTTTTTATCCCATGGAGCCCGGACAAAATTCCATTTTAGTCTTTTTTCCATTTTTCATATTCGGTACGGTTTTAGGTTCAATTTTATCCAAAATTGATTTTAATAGAACCGATAACATCAGGGAGTTTTATAGAACATTCACCATTCCATTGCTTTTAATTTCCTCTGGAGCTATTCTTTTAGGTGTTTTATTTCAATTTCCGCTTTTTATTGAAGCGAACACCACTTCATTTGTAATCTTTGCATTAGGGCTCGATTTACTAATTCTGTGTGTGCTTATTACTATCGAAAAAACATCCCAAATAAATTTCAACTCAAAATATAGTCCATTATTCTATTATTCTTATTACTCTCTAACTCTATTTGCGTTTCATTATATTTTTTATCCATTTGCATATATTTGGTCTTTGGATATACTTAGTTTCTGGTTTGTTTATACCATCGCTTTAATTCCCTTTACACTTTTTCTCGTTTTGATGCGTAAAAAGGTAGCGGGATTATTTTCCATAAAATATATTGTAAATTTAGTTGGAGAATATATGTCAATGAAAATAGTTGAAAATAAATTTCGATTGGA
>WJIN01000192.1 GCA_014730295.1 Promethearchaeota archaeon
AACATTGCATCAAATTCCTTCACGTCTCTGTTCGCTAAAATGTTTTCTAAATCAAATTCCACATATCCTTTCGAATACGTATGATAATATTCGGTTAATAGGCGCAATATTCGGCCATTTGAGAGAAAAAGCCATTTCACTTCCGGAACTCGATTAATAAATTGCTGACAAACACCATGATGAGTCCCTTTATTTGGATTGGTATCAATCTTAACTTCAAAATCCTCATCAATTCCTACAAAATGGAAATAGGGGTTAATATGACCTTTTGACTGGTATTTAATCTGAAATCCCGCGAGAGGACTGTCGGAATCGAGCTTAGTTTTCCCAAATTCAAAAGGTTCTAATTCATACCCAAATTGAGAAAAGAAGGGGATCAGCCACTTTTGAATTATATCATCTTCTGTCCAATCTTCAAGTTTCGTAGTGATAGAGTCCCATTTATCCCTACACCATTCATAGAGTTCTCTCCGCTCTTCCTTGAATTGTTTTGGCTTCTTTTCTGAATCTTTTTCTAAAAATGAATCGATTTTCCCGATCTCCAATTTTTCAGGATCTTCTCGCAATCGCAGAACTATGTTTTCCGTAAAGAGGCCACCACTCAAATTTATATTTCGGAGTCCAGTCCCATTTGCTTGAGTTGCTTTCGAAGTGGAACTCATGATGGAAACCCCATTTTTTTCTGAATCCTCATTATCTGTTCCACCACCCTCTTCATCTGGAGGATATGTTTTATATTTTTTGTGGTTTTCATACACTTTTCCTCGATGATGGTAATACTCGCATTTACTACAATAATATTTTTTACCCATAAATTAAAATTTACTCATTTTATTATCCAAATTTCGGATAAATAAGAGTAATTGTAATTAAATCTATTCCAACTACATCTAAATCGTCAATACCTTCTAAATCGGTCGAGAGTCCTTGTTCTTGTAGAGTTTTAATCATAGTTTTTCGCTCAGAAATAATAGCCTCTCGACGCTTACTTGCTAAGGAATCTAATAAATCATTCAAGCTTTCGAGCTTCAATGCCATTTTAAGATGTTTTATAAGCTCGATTTTATTTTTATGATGATTATCCCAATCAGATTGCCATATTTGATCAACCAACTCATCCTCAAGTATTTCTCCGCTGAATAAATCACCCCCAACTTTAGATATCTCTTCCATTAACGTTTTTGGCTCAGTATTTATTACATAACGAATCTTCACATGAAAAATCACGTTAATTTTAGATACAATATCACTTGCGAAAGCTGCTGTGCGTCCATAAAATTCATTATCAATGGAAAATGCTTCATTTTTAATTTTTTCCACCAGTCCCGAAACAACAGGATTTTTTAGGCTAACTCCATTAATTTTATTACGAGACACATCTACTTCTCTATTTGGAGTTATGAGATAATTATAATCAAATCTAACACCTATTTCATTTTGAATTCCCTCTGGAAGATTAATTTCATAGATTTTATTATGTTCATTTTTTAATTTCATTTCGCCCTCATAGAGATCCACAGCTTTTTCTAAAAATCTAAGTAAAGTCTCTTCGTTTCCAATATTTTCTTCAGTGAGACGCATACGTTCCTCGATTTCTTCTAAATTAATATTGCTATGTCCATAAAAAGAATCTTGCATGATTTCCTTAATTTGTTGTTCTGAAAAAAAGACAGAAATAATATCATCTACGCTCTGAGAAAATTGTATCCATCGATCTAAGGTTTTTTGAGCGTCTTTTTTACTTTCTCCCTTTCGTTTTTCCATAATATGGTCAATAACAGCCTCAGGATCTCCAAAGAATCCGGGGACGAATCCATACACATTCTTTATTTCACTGGCTTTCTTAACGAGTGTCTCTAAGATATCCATTTCGAGAGTATTTTTCATGATGAGCGTACGGATATACACTTTTTTCTTAGGCTGTCCAAATCTATCTACTCTTCCATTTCTTTGCTCTAATCTGTTTGGATTCCACGTAAGTTCATAATTAATAACTTGATTGGCTGAGAATTGTAGATCTATCCCTTCTGCCATACAATCAGTAGAAATTAATATTCCTTTTTCCGCTTCTAAAAACTTATTGTATATATCCTGTCGGCGCGGAGAAGCCATTTTTCCATGAACAGAATATATCTCAAAATCTTTGTATTTAAGAGTATTCTCTATTTTTGTAAGGAGATTTCCCTCTATATATGTAAGAGTATCAATATATCTCGTAAAAATGATAACTTTCTTAGAATCATTAAACCGACGAGGCAGGACACCTTCTATTAGTTCGATCATTTTACGATCTTCCTTCTTTAGTTTTTTCGCCTCTTTTTTAACTTCTAGTAATAGAGATTTTTCTTTGTTAAGATCTTCCATAGTCTCAGTTATTATGAGTTTATCGTGGCGCTCATCTAATTCATCTTCATCCAATCGATCATTTTCATATCCATCCATTACAGATTGCGCCGCTTCTTCCGGTGAGAGTAAAGATTCTGGGTCATCAATTGCTTTATAATTTCTCTGAAGTTTCTTTTCAATCTCCTTAATTCGATTGTCAACAGAACATAACAAAGCATGAGGTGAACTAATTGCTCGTTTATGGAAGTGCAATATATTCCATATACTCAATTTTTTTTCTTTAGAGAGAGATTCTTTGGTCCTTTCTAATACATGTTTTGAAAATTCGTTTAGGGCATCGAAGGTATTATAAAATTGATCTGAAGGCTTAATATATATCTCATTTGAATCGCGTTCGGGAAATGGGTTCTTATTATATCGACTTTCTTTTATCCAATCTTCCACGTCTCCTCGACGCCTTTGACAAATATGATTTATTGCTCTATCTTTGTTTATAAGATATTTATGAGAAGCCTCTTCTGTTATCAATTCAGAGTGTATCATTTCTAATAAACTCGCAAAGCAATCTCGATGTCCGTTATGTGGTGTGGCAGTTAAAAGTAATAAATTTTGATATTCTTCAGCTAAAGTTTTAGCAAATCCATAACTCTGTTTAAACGAATCCGCCCTCGGATCATCCGTTCCTAAATGAGGTCTCATCACGTTATGAGCTTCATCAATTATAATCATATCCCACTCAAATTGGATAATTTCTTCTCTTATACCTGGTTGCTTGGCATAATCAATGCTTGTTATAATAAAATTATAATAGCCCCACGGGTTTCCACCCACTAACAGTTGAGATTCTAATTTTCGTCGATTCCGTGAAGACATAATAACAGCATTTATGCCGAAAAATTCCCGAAGAATTGTTTTCCATTGATCACGAAGATTTGCGGGAGTAACAAAAAGCACACGTCGAATCCGTTTTCTTCCTAGTAGTTCTTGTAATATCAAGCCCGCTTCAATCGTTTTTCCT
>WJIN01000193.1 GCA_014730295.1 Promethearchaeota archaeon
CAGAAAATTCATACAAGTTAGGAAAGGTCTGGCAAGATATCTTTGAACTACGAAAGGAAATACCATGTCCAATTTCTACTAAGGATACATTCGGAGGACTATTTCCCCTCTTCACAATGCCGGGATTAAAAGCACCGATTAGGCTTTATAAACGTATGTATAAAGAGGCTAAGGAGAGGGTTGATAATGGAATTGGTGCGCTAGAGAATGAGAAATATAGATTGATGTTCGAGGGAATACCATTCTGGCACTCACTTAAATATTTCAGCACTTTAGAAAAATATGGAGCAATTATAGTATACGAGACTTATACATACGCTTTTAGTAAATATATGAATCCAAAAGTGACGAAAGAGATGGTTTTAAATAAACCGATTGAGGCAATGTCTGAATTAATGCTTAGCTTTTGGTATATTTATGATCTAGAAACAAGGATTCGAAAATTCAAAGAAACTGTTGATGAATGGAATATAGATGGTGTCTTACTGCATAATAATATGTCATGTCGACCGAATGCTTGTGGTCTTTATGATTTGAAAAAACACCTTCAAGAGGATTTTGATATTCCATGTTTAATAATTACCGGAGATATGAATGATCCAAGAAAATTTAATGAAGTCCAAATATCAAATCAAATAGAGAGTTTTATTGAACTCTTAAACAAAAGGTCTAGTTAATATTTCTTAATATCTTTTAAAATATTTTTTTTGAATTTTCTCTGATTTATCTGAGTATTTTTCAATAATATCGAAAAAAGATATTCCTCTTGTTTTAAAGATTCTATTATAAAATGACTTCAATTGTGAAGGAGACTTATACTTAATGCAGAAATGATATTCTAAAATATCTTTTGGATCTTCCGATTGTCTTAATAATTTAATAGTTGTTAAGATTTTTAGTTCTCTTTTTAGTTCATTTAAACTTAAAATTTCTGATCCGATCAGAACTCTTGAAAGTGCGCTTACAAAATCTTTTTTATAAAGATAATGTTTTGATAGATGGAGTTTTTTAGCTAATTTTTCCATTGTAAATTCCTTTGAAGAGTTAATCAGCCATTTTTTCCATTGATTTCTGGTGTACCCTCTCAGAGACTTTGCTATTTCACTGGAGTTATGATTTAAATTATCCCAATCCTCTATTCTTGCCTTCATTAAAAGTCTTAAATCTTTAAAACCATTACCGTTATACCATTTTTTAATTTTAATCCCTAATGTTTTGGGATCCCAATCTAAGATGGATGATATTTCTTGAAGAGTAATTATCTTATTATCTTTTATCAATAATTCTATGACTGGTTTCAGGATTTGTGATTGCAAGTCTCTATAGGAACTAAAATATTCCGATATAGACTCAGAAACTGTACTGCTAGGATATTTTCGTTTATAACTTTTATTGAGTATTTTTATGATTGCTTCATGCTTCAATCCTAATGAAACTAAGCCAACATAATCATATATCGGGACATGATAATTTTTTTGTGATCCTCCCCCTCCTCCACTTTTCATATTAAAACCATTAGGCCAGATTGTCCCTTTTTTGACAGAATTCTTTATTATGTGTGTATAATTTTTAATTAAGTACTTTTCACGATTTAATGCTGATCTTCTATTTCTGTGTAATTCTAAAATTTTTAAAGTAAATTTTTTTTTAAAAACAATTTCCTTTAGCAATAAGTAAATTTTTTTAGATAATTCTGATCCTTTATTTTTCTTAATAAAGTCGTAAATTTCATAAACATCATTAATCTTTAGATTTGGATAACTTTGAGTTAAAATGATCTCAATCTTTGGAAATTCAGAGATTATTTCCTTTTTTATGGCATCTACGAGATATCTAGGTTTATTCTCATATGATGATGATTCTAATGAATCAAAAATATGGTTTTTTAACCTTCTCTCAAGATGTTTCGTATACCCAATATAAACTAATTCCTTATTAGGTGCATTTTTTTTTTTAAAGCTATAAATTATATATCTATAGCCAAATTGAATTGGATTTTTGTTTATTTTGTTAAATAATTTGTCATTATATTTAATGAACGATTTCCCATTACTTATCCATTTTTCTATACCCAAAATGAAGCTTTTTTCTCTCCAAGGACAAAAATTTATATGGAAATTTCTATTTTCTAAAAAACCTTTCATAGCTTTATTAGAATATTCTATAAGATTGATAATTAGTGGATTTGAGTTTTTTTTTAATAAATTATTGCAATAATGTCTGTATGCTTTTATTTTCAGATTCATATTGTCTTTATCTAAAATTATTATTTATTACAAATCAAAAGAATCATCTTTTTACTTACTCAATATAATCCTGAATTTAATTTTCAATACCCCGTTACTTTAATAATTTATAGTCAAGAGAATAAGTGTTAATCTAGTCTGAAAATTAAAGCGCTAACTCTTAATATCTTTTTTCTTAAAATCCATGAGATTAAAGATTTTTAATATTTCGTAATTACATATACTTTAATTTCAAATTATCAAATCTTAAAAAGATATTAAAAGAAAAAGTAAAATTCTATTTAATATTCTTTTATTTAATTTTGTCACTTGAGAATTTACGTGTAGAACCAACTGAAAAAACTTTTCATCATTATCTTTATTTTTGGTCGGGACAGCTTTTTTCATTATTAGGCTCATCAATTGTACAGTACGGAATTATTTGGTGGATAACAGACTCGACTGGCAGTGCGATTTATTTATCTCTTGCTGCCTTTTTCTCATTTCTACCTATG
>WJIN01000194.1 GCA_014730295.1 Promethearchaeota archaeon
AGATAAAATTCAAATAAGATACAAATTAAAATCAAAACAAAAAAAAGGAAAGTAAAAAATGCCAAAAGGATTTATTATTACAAAATGGACGGAAGATAAGGGTCTTGTAGTCCAGATAAAGTACCCAGAAAATATATCCGTGGATTTGGATGATATGATGCGGATTTTCTACGCCCATATCACCGGTGCCGGAGAGGCAGGTAATGTTTTTGTACGCCTTGAGCAAGCACGTTCAAATGTATCCAGCCATTTTACTGGGATGGAATCTGACAACCCATATATGATAAACTTGATGTTGGAGCTCGGGGAATATCCAGAGATCTACGGCGAGAAGATCCTCGAGGAGATAAACCAGGAAATTATCGATTATCTTACGCAGATCGATCAGAGTACAGAGAAAGCGCCTGAATTGGTGAGAGAGCTGATGAAATATCTCAAAGATTCGCTCTTTTTGTTAGAACGACTCGAAAATCTGAGTAAAGAACAAAAGCTCGCCCAGATCTATAGCGGAGAGAAAACGCGCACTATTCTTGATATCCTTCAAGAACGAGCACGGTCTAAACGGGAGCTTCAAGGCGTCTTAGAGCAAAGATTGGACAGACTCATTTCTAATTTAGATATTGTCTTAGACCCATTCGTAAAAACAGATATGATTCGCCAAGATTGGGTGGAAGGTAGTAGTGATATCCTCTTATTCTTAAAATCGGATTTTGCCATTATGCGTGTGCCGCCAGAGAAGATTGTAGAGCTTGCCAAAGAAAATAAACCCGATCCTAAAGTTGCCGAAAAATATTTAGAAACCGCGCGAAAATTTTTCCAAGACTATGAACCAAATGAAGAGGATAATCTCAAAATCGCCTCCATTATGATTAATCCCGATATTTACGATTATATTGTACTATTCAGAGAAAAACCTTACCCGTTGAAGAAAATTCCTAAAGGACCCGGCGAATCGTTCGAATCCATTAGTGCTCTGATGCGACGATTGGAAGAGAACGGAATAATTACGGTTCTCGAGGACAAAACGGGGATGAAATGGGTTTTCTTACTCACAGACGTGATCGCAGAGCAATTTTACCCCGAATATTTAATAGAAAAGATACGGCAAGATTTTGTCGATGGGACTTTAAAAAAGGATATTGCCATTAAACATTTAGACATTCTTGAAAATGCATATTCAAAATGAGATGAGATAAGCAAAGATGAGTGATGAAACCACGAGTAATCAAGATTCTTCCATCAAGCAAGTCTTAGAATTAGTGGGTCTTGAATCGGACGAGATTGAAACCTATTTTAAGATCACGGGACGCGGACCGGTCATGCTGGGAGAAATTGCGATTTTATCAAAAGTATCTGAAGAACGTGCGCAGCAGATAGCAACAGATTTGTTGGAAAAAGGATTAGTTCGAGAAATTCCGGGAAAAACCCCCCATTATATGGCATTACCCCCATATGCCGCGTTACTAAACCAAATTCAGCAATTTCGAGAAGTGGTTGAGAATATCCAGCAACGAACTCCACAATTGTTAGAAGAACGATTTAAATCCATCGAGCAACAAACTGCCAAACTACAGAAATTAGAGGATTATAGAAATCATATCCATCAAATGAAGCAAAACCTTCCCGCCCAAATAAAGAATCAATTTTCAAAATTTGAAGACGAGCTCGAGCAAGTTAAAAAATTTCAAGAGATAAAACAATATATCCTTAATTTGCGAGAGATTGTACCCGACGATATTACAAAAGACTTTGAACGAATGGAAGAGAGGTTGGATATTATTAAGACAGAAATCTCTAATGCGTTTGAAACTCAATTTAGAGTCGGTGCGCTCAAAAAGATGGCGGAAAAAATAGTATCCAACATTATGTATAAAGAATTCAACCAAATCGTGGATGAATTCAAGGGTAAAATAGTTAATACCACACAAGGGATGTTAGACGATGTAATCGGTCAATTAGGAAGTTTATCTGACGCAGCTGGGGATATCAGCACGGGATTGGATAATACTTTCGATGATATTGAATCTGGATTAAGGGAAACGTTGGAAGATCTTGACACACGGATAAAAACCGTCTATAATGATATAACTGGGGGAATTCAAGATTTAAAATCAATGTTTCAAAAGGAAATTTTTGAAACCCTCCAACGAGATATAATCACTAATATCCTAAATCAACTCCAGCTCTCGGAAAGTACGATGAGAGAGTTTTGGGAAAGAGCAAGAAAGGCATCGCTCCTTACTTTTAAAGACGTGTGGTTTGTAAGAAGTGCGGAAGGAATGAAAGCTCAGATAAACGATTCAATCTCTCGAGTGAAGATGCGCTTCCATATTGTCGCTCCTAGATTAGAAGATATCGATATGGTCGCAATTAAAGATGTGAAGCGGCATGTGAATGTAAGAATTTCTACTAATTTTAGTATGGCCAATGAAGACCATAAACAGATAATCGAGAGTGCTCAAGAATTTCCGAATATTGATATCCGGCATTATCCCCGCGAAAATTTGTGGTCAATTAATAAGGATTTTGAAGAGGTGATTGTCTGTGTGGTGGCACCTGGAATGAGTCCCGAGGAGATGGAGATAGCAGGAATGGGATCTATATTAGAAGAACATGTAAAATTGTTTGCGGCTGTATTAGAAGATGTATGGATCCAGAGCAAGAAATTAGATCATGTTGAAGCAACCCAGACGTTAGAAAGACCAAAATCCGGTGATACTTTAATTAGACCCTCACAATATAAAGAACGACGGGATTTCGAAGAACAGGAAAGAGTACCGGGAAAAGTCGAAACAGACATCTCAGAACCGTCAAGTGAAACTCAAGAAACAGACATCGAAACCACCCCTCCCGAATCAGATATTCGAGAAGAACCAATTCAACAAGAATCAATCTCTCGCCCCGTTCCAATAACACAAGAAGTAAGCACGCCAAGTGAACAGAGTAAAACAGAAGAAGTCCCCACAGAAGGTATCTCACTTGCGCAACAGTTCGCAAATTTAGAAAACAAAATGAATGAAATTACTGCAGTTGAAATCTCCAAGGAGTTAAGCAACCTAAAGCAAATCATTCTCGACCAAAAAGGGTATTCGAGTGTTCTAAAACAGATCAATCTTAGTATCTCAATGTATAAAAATGTTGGTGGGAATCTTAATCAAACTGAATTGGACGAATTAAAGAAGAAAATTAGGTTTTGGAAATCAAAATTGGGAGTGTAAGATAGTTTTAGACGCATTCGTGCAAAATAAAATCACGCAATTTTCGATGTAGGATTTTTTATACTTTTTTCTATTTAGAATAATTCTGGATTTATTATACCTAAATGCTCTTTAACAACTTTTAGGATCCTATCTTTTGAACCCGAATACGCCAATAATTGATGTCGAGCTTCTCCTATGGATTTTTCTCCTTTTGTTTCAAATAAATTAAGCTGAAATTCAATTTCACCGTAGCGAAATTGCGGCTTATTTGGTGATTCGGAATTATATGATTGAATGACGCCGATCTCAGAATCAGGATGATCTCTGGCAACATCGAAGCATTCATCTTGCGATTGAGGAATATCATCAGATAATTTTACCACAAAGCTATATTCCTCAGAATTGGGAATCTTCAATACGTACCCAATTTTTGCCTTTCTCGAGAAATCAATATCCTCCGGACGGACAGCTAATTTATATATTTCGTCCACATCGATTTTGAATCCTATATAATCATCTCCTTTAATTAATCGGTTCTCTGGAATTGTTCTAAAGTATGATAATGATTTTGGATTTGGTTTCGTGGGAATTAAAACGGTCCCGGGATTTGAGGGCCCTCCACTAACTACATTAGTTAGGCTCCATCCGTTAACCTTAAGATTTGGTTGGTCAAGCTGGCAAATATCATGATGCTGAATTCCGCAATAATCCAATCCCGAATCTAGGGGATCATCTATTAATTCAATCCTCCTGGTGATTTTCCCCTTATATATTTCGTCACTCATCTGATTTTTAACTTCGGTCAAGGTCTCTAATTCACATGTGGTTGTTGTTTGGTCTAGTATCTTATAGGTGGCGGGATCCAGTTTTTCTGGGCAAAACCAGCCTTCCCAAGTTACCGGGTTCTTATAGAAAAACAATCGTTCTGGACTTATCCAATAGCGATCCCCTCCGATATCACGTTGTCTATTCTTTATGGTTTCTGGTAAATTTGGATTAATCCATAATAAGCTTATGGAATCGAGATCCGGAAAAATTCCTATAGGCCTTCCTCCATATTCAGAAATAACTACTTTACTATTTTGACTTTTCTCCAAGACCGCATAATTCGAAACGTCTTTTAGAGAAGAGAACAGCCTATCAATTGTAAAATAATTCATAGTCATAATAAGGAAAAACTCTATATAAAATGGAGGAGATCATAGTAACTAAACATTTGAAATAGGATTGGCTATTTAATGCTTCCTTTATATTTTAGTGTACTTAACTATTAATATCTTAACTCAATCTAATAAATATACAAATATTTAAATCAATCTTTTTTACACTAGGAATTCATGGAAAATTTTTTATTTCTGAGTCTTTATTTTATCTTCGCGCTCCTCACTATATTTGTGATCCTTATCGGGCGCCAGCGAATTCAATACATTTTTAAACCGTTATTAATCCCACTTTTGATTATGTATTACATTTTTAACGTACCCCTTCTTGAAGTGAATTGGTTTATTGTGGCGGGATTAACATGTGGATTAGTGGGGAATGTGTTCTTCATGCATCTCGAGGAGGATGAAATGTTTTACCACGGAGTACTCGCACATATATTAGGTTATGGATTTTATATTTTCGCATTTTTCGGGTATTTTGTCGAATTCCCCAGTTTTCATTTATGGAAGTTGCTATTATTCCTTCCAGGATTTTCTATCGTTGTTTTTATATTATATCAAATACGAGGGGATTATGAAATCGTAAAACTGGCTATGATTGGCTATATAATAGGCGTATTTATTATGTATATCATTTCGATATTCTTCTTGCCAGCCTCTCAAGGAGGAGATTTCTGGCTTCTCTGGCTGGGGACCATTCTCTTATTACTTTCCTCCATTGTTATAGCAATAAATAAATTCAGGAAAGATATTCCACATACTGAGGCGCTTTTTCTAGGAATATTTTATTTCGCACAATTTTTCATAATAGAAGCTATAATCATAACAACTTTAATGAGCTAATGTGATTGAGATTCAACCGAAGAATTATTTAAATAACATCCGATAGTATTTTAATTATGATTCAATACATTTTTCTGGGACTACTGATTGCCGATTACATTCTCCATGTAGGGAGCGAAGTTATCGAAAATAAACCATTAAGATTCGCCACCAAGCCGTTTTTGATGCCACTGGTAATCTTATATTACATTTTTAGTGTTGGTGTAGAGATGGTGAATTGGATTTTGGTTATCGGGCTCATATTTGGCACATTGGGAGATATCTCATTGATGATTGGGAGGGAAGGGAAATGGTTTATGATGGGATTAGGCTCCTTTCTTATTGGCCACATTTTCTATATAATTACATATCTATTAATAAGTGGGGCATCTCTACTCCAATTTCCAGCATGGGGGTGGCTACTCTTAATCCCGTTAATCGCAATCACATTATTGTTGTATATGCGTATAAAAAAAAAGATGGGAGATTTACAAGTTCCGACTATTGTCTATATGGTCGTCATTTTTATGATGAGTTTCTTTGCGATGCTTCTATTGTCCGTTTTCGAAATTCTTGATTTTATTCTCGTCTATTTGGGAGCTATCTTGTTTATCATTTCGGATGGAATTATTGCGATTGATAAGTTTGATGTTGATATCCCAAAAGAACGAGTATACATCATGATTACATATGTGCTTGCCCAATTCTTCATTACACAGGGAATTATCCTATATCAGCTATAATATTTTTTTACCTTTTTTCTAGTTAGGTTCTAAATGAGATAGACATATATTCTTTGAGTAGATTAAAAAAATTTTTAATTCAGAAATAATTTAAATATATAATTATACCTTATGCTAATTCTGCCTCTGTAGCTCAGCCGGAAGAGCGTTGCCTTGGTATTAGTCGGTACTATTTCCGATTACCACATAGGCAAAGGCCGCGGGATCGTGCCCCGCCAGAGGCTATTCCCTCTTCTAATCTATTTAGAATGTCCATTGGAATACACTCCTAATTCTATAATATGTTTTTGATTTGCGTCTAATGTATTTTTCATTACAATCATTTTGATCTAATCTGTTTAAATCTCTCATTTTATAGGTTAATGGAAATAATATTTCTTCCCAAACCCCAGTTGTTTAATATATGGTTTTATAGAGGTCTTTTAGAAGATAAAGGCTATTAGCTTTTCTAAAGAAGATTATTTGAGTAGTATCAGATATAACAATCCACTAAAATAGAGGAAGGAAAAAGGTTTGTATCTTTTGAAGATAAATCAGATTTTAATAAATTAATAAAGGAGTATGAAGCGGGAAAACAATTCGGAGGATTGATATATTTAATACAAGTAAAAGGGGAATTCTATGTAGGTTTAACTAAATGCACTCTGGAGAAACGGTTTGAACAACATTTAATAGATTCAATATATGGGTATATTTCTACAGGAGATGATATTACTGTTGTTGGGGAGACATATGGAGAACTTCACAGAGCAATCGCATATGTTCTAAAAAGTGAAGAAGTGGGATACAATATTGAAAAACTGGAGAAAGAATTAAGATTTTATTCGGCAACTTATAGGTATGGAGAAAGAAGAGCTAAACTGGCTGAGATTATGGATAAAATCAAACCCTTCATAAAGACTAACGTAATTGAGATTCATCATGATAGCAAGAAATTGGGGCAAAGAGAAAAAATGTATACAAAAAAACTACCTGTACAAAAATTAGTTGAAATGGGCATTATCTCAAGAAATAATAAATACAGTGGGTATGAAACCCTTGATACTAAAGAAAATGGTTTAAATATGGTATATGGAGGTGCTGTAGGAGCCG
>WJIN01000195.1 GCA_014730295.1 Promethearchaeota archaeon
AATAATTAGAAATCAAATTATTTATATCAGAAATAATATTTAATAAATCTGATATTATGGCTAAAACTTCCTCTTGTATTGTTATTTTCAGTGGAGGACAAGATTCGACCACATGTTTATTATGGGCATTAAAGAAGTTTAGGGATGTATTCGCATTGACATTTAACTATAAGCAAAGACATAAGATTGAACTAGATTGTGCTAAGAATATAATAAATATTATTAATGATAAAGATAAGCATCAAATTGACTGGCTTACTGAAAACCTAATTCTGGAACATAAAATTATTGATATCTCTTTTCTCTCCGATTTATTAGAAACTGCAATGATTCAAGATTTTGAAATAGAATATGATGAGGAAACAAACCTCCCAACTACTTTTGTTCCTGGACGAAATATTCTTTTTCTGACTATTGCTGGGGCATATGCATACCAAAAAAAGATTAAAAATCTCGTTGCAGGAGTTTGTCAAACAGATTATTCCGGATATCCGGATTGCCGTGATGCTACAATAAAATCATTACAAGCGACACTAAACTTAGGAATGGATTACGATATCATAATACATACACCATTAATGTGGAAAACTAAAGCCGAGACCATTAAATTAATGGAGGATTTAGGCGGGTTAGAGTTATACAAGTATACACACACATGTTATAGAGGTGAACGTCCCGCTTGCGGTGAATGTTTCGCGTGCCAACTCAGATTAAAAGGATTTAAAGAAGTCGGTATTGAAGATCCATTGGAATATAAAACGAGAAAAATTATTAAAGATGTTTAAAGTTAGGTTTAGCTTCAAGCGTTATAGTTTTATTCTTCATAAGAGGCCATAGTACTTTTCGATTCTCCAACTTTTACTACGATTTTTTTATGTTGATATATCTCTTTCAGTTTATCATGGATGTATTTAGCCAAAAGTTCACTCGTTGTTGCTGGAATGGGTAGAAATGATATGTCTGAACGTGGTAAAATATATTGTTTTAAAGGAGTTTTGATTTCTACTGTATCACCATCTTCTCTGATCTCTATATCCTTAGATTCTGTAGGGATAAGGACATAATGGTCTAATGGGTCTACAATTGAATTTAATTTTTGTTTGAGCTCCATGAAGTCAATAACAAAAAAATTTTCGTCTAAATTATCGCTAATTTCGACAGATACGTAATAATTATGTCCGTGAAGTCTTGAACATTTGGGATGTTCTTTAAGAAAATGACAAGCACTAAATTTTACTTTCGTCTCGTTCACTATAATTTTATAACTCATAAATTTTAATCAAACCCTTTTTCCAAATATATCTAGCTTATTATTTAATTTATGTCCAGAACGATTATTAAGTGAAATTTTATTGCTTTGTGTAAGTATCTTTAATCAATTTATATATTTGAAAAGAATTATCTAATCTTTAATAATCGATTTTTGCGAACCAAACTATAATAAATTGAGATGTTTATGAGCTTGTATTGATAAAGTTAAATTTTTTGGTTCAATATATTTAGCTGCTGCATAAAATAGTTGATTTAAATGATCTGTTGAAATAGAGAATTGCTGTTTAAGTTTTTGATTTTCCAAAAAGACAGGCTGAATGGCTAAACCGACTGAGTCACCATTTTGATATTTGATTTTAAATAATTCCTCGGCAATCCACTCAATATCTTGAATTTGAGTTTCTGAGGTAACTACAATTTTGGCAAATGTCTTCACACCATTAAAAATTAAATTTCGTATAAATTCAAGTTCATTGTTGACTAATTCATCCCATCGTGCTGGTTCGGCAGCTTGTGAACTTCTATCTTTAATATCACAGCAGCAAAAACTAAAAAATTTGCCCAGGTGTTCATATTGGGAATTATTTGGAATTAGTGATCCATTGGTTTCTAAATATAATGGATATTTAAACTCACTTTGATTATTTAACTCATATGCTAATTCTAAAAGAAATTTAAGTTGAAATAGCGGTTCCCCGCCTGTAAAACTAATTGAGTGAAGATCTTTAGTCACTAAGTTCCTAATTATTTCTATTAGTTCTGGAATTTTAACGGGATTATTTGAGAATGTTTTTTGTTTTGAATTTGGTAATTTTTCATACCAAAATTTTTTCGGTTTAGGATATTGGGACTCAATCGAGTCGCACCAGAAGCATCCATCAGTTCCAAACCTTTTTTGAGCAATGTTGCAACCAGAATATCTGATAAAAATTTGATGTTTTCCAAAACAACTTCCTTGAATCGTTCCTCCTTCACCTTGTATAGATGAAAATACTTCTGAGAGATAACTCATGATTTTTGAATTTAAAACTATATGATTAATAAATGATATTTCTAGCTTAAGAAAATTAATTTTTAAGATATATATCGGTTAAAATAATAGATATTAAATCATATAATAATAAAAAAGAATTAAAAGATATCCAAATTTTTTTCTCCTCTATCAATTAAATCTAAAATCCTCTCCCAATTGATAATATAACCTTTCCCTCTTATATACTGGTCATTTAGGAAAAAATCTGTTTTCATTTGTTTTTGAAAATATGGACCAAAACGTCGTTTTAATTCTTCATTTAATTGAGTTAACGATCGACCATAACCCATCTTAAATAATTTCACCCCTAATATCTTATACCAGCAATTTTCAGCTCTTTTTTCATATATAGGTAAAACATCTTCTTTTTCAGCTTCATAATCCATACCATCTATTTTTAATTCATCCCTAATTTGTTTTATTGATTTATTTAATTTTTTAGTAGAGCCTTTTAATTCGAAATTTTCCATTCCTTGAATTTTATCAATTAAGACTAAGATTTTTAAATATCCTCCTTCTGTTAGAATTACATAATGGAGAGCGTCTTTAAATTCATTAGAATTTGAACCATATTTTTTACAAATTTCGCTGAGTCTATTTCCTAATACTGTCATTTTTCCATTTCCAGTCCATAAATTTAAAGTATCTAGCAATAATTGATAATTCAATTTAAAAGATGCAGGTCTTGTTGTATTAGGATATCTTTTTTTCAAAGTCTCTTGCCAGTACTCATCTAACATAATCTCTCTTAAATTCTTCCTTGTTTGTCTACTCTCTATTTCAGAAATTTTCATTAACATCTGACCCAATTCTTCAAGCGATGTATCCATCCAAAATAGCCAAGATCTTGGTCTTAAGCTTATTATTTTTTCTTCCAAACGTTTTATATCAATTTTTTTCTCTAATTCTGCCTTTTTAATTATTTTGGGTTCATAAGTAGCAATATTATATCCTATTATCCCTGCTTTCAAATCACTTTTTTCAATTATATTTTTAATAAATTTTGGAATATTTACACCATCAATTACTTCTAAAGGTAATACAATATATACTAATGGAAAAGTTAGTAAATAAGAGATCGTTTGTCCTAAACCTGTTAGATATTCTCTTTTCACAGCGTGGGGGGGTTTTACTTCAAACGCTATTTGAGCCTTAGGTTCTTTTGACAACCCCAATAAAACAATATCAGGTTTAGGAAAAATTGGTAAATTTGTGGATCTGTATCTGTTTCCAAAAGTTTTATTTTCGATTAAAAAATCAGCAACTTTATCCGCTATCTTATCATGTAATATTCCCATGTTGAGTTATTATAATTTTTAATATAAAAGTTTTAAGAAATTTTCATTCCTAATTTGTCAAAAAGAAAAATAGAAGAATATTAGATTGAAGATCTAATAAAATTATTTTTCATTTCTCAATATTATGCAATATATATGGTGTCTATTACCAACATAAGCAGAATTTACCCCAAGAGGTATTAAAGGTTTGTCATCTTGACACCAGATTTTTTCATCTTTTAATACATAATGCTTTCTTAATTTTGATGCCAGATCAAAAGCTAAAGGATATAATTGACTGTTTTTATAAATATTATTAACAAATAAGGTCATATATCCTTTATTTTTGAGTAAATTCTTAAGATCTACATAAAATTTAACTAATTCTTCCAAGAAATTTTCATATTTTTGAATATTCTCGAAATTTTTCCTATTAGAGGAATATTCAGTATCTAATCCCTCTTCTTTTCTTTCTTTCTGACGCATAGAATTTCTCTTTAAAGAATCCCAATAGGGAGGGGAAGTTATTATATAATCTACGATAGGTATATCAAAATCTCTGAAATTTCTGCAATCCCCCAAAAAGAAGTTCTGTTCCGCTCTTTTTTTACCAATATAATAATATTTTTCTTCTAATTCTACTGCATAACCAATTCTTCCTAATTTTTCGCAAACATAATTTACTGTTCCTGTTCCTGCCATCGGATCTAAAACCTTTTCCCCTTTTTTTGTAAAGAAAAGGATGAATTTTTTTATTAATGATTCTGGAAATTTGGCGGGATGGAGAATAACATCATCATCTCGCTTTTTAGGCCTTAAAATGAACCATGATTTGGTAAACTTTATCCATTCTTTTCCCGTTAAATCATTTAGTTTATTATAAACACAATATCTGCCCCTTTCTCCTAAATCTATGAACTTTTTGTCGGAATGTTCTCTAATTTCG
>WJIN01000196.1 GCA_014730295.1 Promethearchaeota archaeon
CTAATATGGTTAATAAAAATTCTTCTACCTACAGAACTGCTGTACAAGGTGAAATATCAAGATTAAATGAATTTAATTATAAAGATTTGAATATTATAAGAAAAAAATATGAAGAATGCTTGGAGGATTCAAGAATCCTGCAAAAATATCTATTGAAAGATTTGGAGCAACCAGATATTAAATATCTCAATAAAACAATAATAGCTGTTGATGGAAGTAACTATGTTGAAGAATATAACTCTATTGTAATATCTTTAGCTTTGGCTTATGTATATACTACTAAGGGTTATACTGAACGATATTTGCCAGAAATATCTATCGTTCCACCATATTATTCTTCGCTTGTAAACTCGATAATTATGAAAACCTTAGAATTCCAAATTGTTATTGATTTATTAAATGATGATGAATTGAACAATAAAGATATTGATCTTATATTGTTTGATGGACCGCTTTCATTCCCTGATGAAGCCATAAAGGATTCTGTTGCAGTAGGGAAGGAAATAGTAATTAAATTTTTTAATGACTATGTTTCTACTGCTAATAAATTATTCAATATAATAAAAGAGCAGAAAATACCGACCATTGGTCTTGTTAAAGATTCTATGAGTAATAAATATTTTTTATCCCTTAGCAAACATTTTAATAGCAATTTTGTGAAGTTGGGAGATTTACATTTAAAGAAAAAAATGAATATAAACAGAAATAAGCTTCATGAATATGTTAAAAAATGGGATAAAAAAGGTGATTTCTCTATGATTTCTGAATCTGTAATGATTAAGTATCTCTTTGAACCAGATAAAATTTTTAATAGAACCATAACTTTACCTATTGGAAAAGGGCTTGGTTTGAAATCTGAAATTCCAATAGACAATTTAAAGTATGGTAATTTATTAGGTTTTTATATAAATATCCTCCCAAATTACAAAGCTTTTTTCATTGAAATTCCAAGTTATTTTAGAAAAAATTTAGAGGAAATACTTAAGATATTTAATGCTATTTGTTATTATTCTCTAAAACCAGGTTATCCTATGCCATTATATGCTGCTCATAAGAAAGTGGAATTAAATAAAAAAAGATCAAAAAATAAACTAAACGTTATAAAACAATTTGTAAGAATAAAAGATCCAAAATTATATAATATTGTTTTTGAATCTAGATTTCACCCAGAAATTGAATAGAAATGATAAACAAATAATAGGTAATCTAATAAATGCAAAAAAGATTTTTAGGGACAGTTTATAAAACCTTTTCAAATTATTCACTTAAATTTTCGACTAAACCTGGTTTTAATCTAAAGGTTGGAGAACTAGTAGAATTTGAAATAAATAACGAGAAACAAATTGGTATTATTAAAAGTGTGGAGAGATTTAATTATCTCATAAATCAAGATGAAGCTGTTCAATTATCTACATTGTTTCATGAGAAACCTAATTTAAGTGCTGAATCTATAGGTATCGAAAATAATTTCGATGATTTTGTTGTTGGAGAAGTTGAGGTAGTAGGTAAAAGAAATAGCGGTGATAAGATCTTTAGGAGATCTCCTTATCCAGTTAAAATTGGAACGAAAATATATAAGGCAGATGAGAATTTTGTTAAAAGTCAAATAACACCTGATAAAGCATGTGTCTCGATCGGTAATCTTAGATTAGATGAAGATATAGACTTTTTCCTTGATTTTAATGAATTATTATCAAAACACTTCTGTGTATTAGCCATGACTGGAGCTGGTAAATCTTGGACTGTTGCAGTGCTTGTTGAACAAATAGCTAAGAAATTTGATATACCTATTGTCATTTTTGACCCTCACGGTGAATATAGTTCATTATTAGTTAAACGAAAAAATAGTATTATTAAAGCTGAAAATGATATAACTAATAAAGTTAAAGTATTCACGGTTGCAAAAGAATATATCTCTAAAAGTTTCGATAAAATGTTCTTTGAAAAATACAAAAAAGAAAGAAATTCAACTAGATTAACTATAGATATTACTGATTTAGAAACTTATCAAATTATTTCTATTTTAAACGAATTATTTGAATTATCTGAAGCACAAAGTAGAATATTGCAAGCAGGCTGGGCGGACGTTAGAAAAGAATTAAGAAATTCTGATTCCACTGATATAGATGCTATTTTAAAACGTTTTCGTGAGAGTGAGGCTACAATAAGTACTGCTGCTAAAGGAATTTTAAATACAAAATTTAAACTTTTTGTCGAAAGTGCATCATTTCTAAGAAAAACAATTGAACAAAAGGCTATTCAAGTTCAAGATATTGTAAAAAAGGGACAGATTTCTGTAATTGACTTATCTGGTTTACAACTTTTATATCAACAAACTTTAGTTGCAGTATTAGCTGAAAAAATATTAGAAGGGAGAATGAACAAAAAAATCCCTCCAGTCTTATCAATTTTTGAGGAAGCACATAGATTTATACCATCTGGTGCGGTGATAACAGCATCAAAAAAAACATTAAAAAAAGTTGCTCAAGAGGGAAGAAAATTTTCAATGGGTTTAGGAATTATCAGTCAAAGGCCAAGTCGGTTAGATTCGGATGTGTTATCCCAGTGCAATACTCAAATAATCTTGAGATTAACAAATCCTAAAGACCAAGATTACGTAAGGCAAATATCAGAATATGTTACTTCCTCAGATTTGGAAGAACTACGCACACTTATACCGGGAGAGGCATTCGTATTTGGTAGTGCTACATTAATTTCATTACCAATCAAAGTTAAATCAGATAGATTTACTGAGCATGGAGGATATACTCCAGATATTTTGGAAGCTCTTAAAAAATATTAATACTTAATAATTATTTGAATAATTTTTTCGACAATTAAAATTTTGATTTCTAAATCCAACTAGTTTAAATCTATAATATTATAAAATTATTAATATGAAAAATGAAAAAATTTTGATCTGTGGTTCAATAGGCTATGGCGGAATTAATGAATTGAAAGATTTTATTAAATTTTTGAGGAGTGAGAATTTAAATATAATTGATTACATTTCTGAGGAAGATATGGATTATACACATATAAAGGATTTTAGAGATAAGCAATCGCTTTCGGAAAAAATAATAAATCATGATCTTCAATATATAGATGATGCAGATATAATTGTAATTCTTACAAATAAACCTAGTTTTGGTACAGCTATGGAACAAATGTATGCTTTTAATAAGAAAAAAAAGATAATTCTTTATTCAGAAGATCCTGTGCCAAC
>WJIN01000197.1 GCA_014730295.1 Promethearchaeota archaeon
CTTTTAGGTCTTTTGATGTGGAGTCATCCTTCGAATATTTTAAGTTGATAAGTAATATATATTTTGAAGAAATTCAAAATTTATCTAATAAAAAAATTCAAATTGTATTTGAAGATTTATGTAAGATTCATGATAAATTGGAATCTCAATAGATTTAAATGGATTCTAAAACCAATAAATAATTATTTCTGATTTAAATTTAAAAGGTTCAGAATTCGAAATATTACATTTTAGATAAAAACCAAATAGAATCGATAAGAATACAAGGATTTCAAACTCATTAAATTGCTAATTTTGTTAAGAAACTTAATTTTAAATAGTGAAATTAAGTTATTTTATATATAGGTTGATTTGTGGTAAAAAAAGGATATAAGATTCGAAATAATTAGTTTTAAATATAAATGACAAACGAAATCTCAGGAATTAAAAAATGAAAGGGATTGTGTGTTCAGATTTCGATTTAGGAAATAGCTTTAGACATATGTCGTCAAGGGATGCATTTTTGTATGAAGAGGATCAAATTGAGCATTTTAATCAATTCGTCTCAAAATGCCTTCAAATTAAACCAGATATCATTTTCATCGTGGGAAATTTGTTCGGTAATTCCAAACCACGTAATATTGCTATTGAAAATGTAAAAAGCGGATTGAATAAATTAGCTGAAGAAGGTATGAAGCTAGTTATCATCCCCGGTGCTCATGATATCCCGCTCCCTTTCACGAATGATATTTCCGTCCATTTTATCTTTGAAAACAGAAATATCAAATTTTTGTACAACACTGAAGAAGCAAAACAATTAAAAATCGAAGAACCCATTTATCAAGCAAGAATGGGAGATGTGAAAATTAATTTATTTACAACACCTTCCCCTTTAATAAAGCCAACAAATATGGAAATAGATTTGAAAATTGAACCCGGGTCTTTAAACGTGTTTTTAATGCCGGATATAACCTCTTTCAAAAAAGACATTGAAGAGATTTTCTCCATATTATTAGAAAAGTTGAATCAATTTGAATTGGATGCGTTATTTTTGGGCGGTAATTATCCAGAGATTCCTGAACTTTCAGAATGTAAGTTTAAAATCATTGATTGTCCTCAAATTCATCAAAATAATTTTAAATTCGATCAAAAAGAGCATGGAATGCGATTAATTGAATTTACAAGAAACACCATCGATCAAACTGACCACATTAATTCTATCTCGGAATTTAATATGATCAATGAGATATTTGACGTATCCAATCTCAATGCGAAGGATATAAACGAGAGAATTTATAACTCTATAAAAGTTAATTCTAATCCTTCGAAAAATATTATGAGATTAACCTTAATAGGCAAATTGGAAAAAGAACGGTATCATAATCTTAAACTTTTTCAATACAGCGAGATGGGAAAGAGGTTAAATTATTACTTCGAGCTTCTGGACAGAATTGAATTTGAAAACAGTTCTCAAGAGATCCAAGGATTAGATGTAAAGAAGGAACTGGAGGATTTTATCACAATGAAGAAAAAGTCAGAAACACAAAAAATAGTGTCTGAGGGAATGGAATTTGATATAAATAATATTTACAACAAATCTCTCGATCTAATAAAGGAAAATTGGGATATAGATGGTTAATTATGATTAAGCTAAATTCTCTATATGTGGATGGATTTAAGAATTTGAAGAATTGTCGTCTTAATTTCCCTCCTGAAGGTAATATATTAATTACGGGAAGAAATGAAAGCGGAAAATCAAGTTTATTCGAAGCGATCTTTTTCTCGCTCACGTCAAAATTATTGGTGCGAAAAAATCGGGGATATATTGATGCTATTGCTCATGATAAAAACGCAGCGGAAATTGATTTAGTTTTTCAGAAAAATAATGTCCCCGCACGGATTCGAAAAAAAATATATAAAAAGGGCGATGGAACCACAGTTGATATCGAATTCTGGGAAGATTATCAAGATGGAAGTGAAGCTCCAATTGAAGGAAAAACTACTGAAGTAGATCCTCAAATTGAAGAATTCTTAGGATTCGATGATCAAATCTTGCTAAACAGTGCATTTGTTCAGCAAAAGGGATTAGAAGGATTTATGAGTGAGACACGACAAGAACGAATTGATATCCTTAATAAATTACTAAATCTTGAAAAAATACCAGAAATTAGAGAAAATTTTAAATCGGAACTTAAAGAAAAAGAAGTGATTGAAGACTATTTAAAAAACAAATATATCATCCATAACAATAAACGCCAAATCCAAAAAATCGAGGATGATGTTAGAAGATTCGATGAATTGGGATCCAAATACGATAAAATAAAGCAGCGAATTAAAAAAATCAATGTTAGAATCTCTGAGCATGAACAATTCCTGAATGATTCTAAAAAAGCTGAGAAAAGAATAAATCGTTTGAATGAAAAGATAGGAAGTACTGAGAAAGAATTAGAAGAAATAAATCAATATAAAAAGGAAATTGCTAAATTTGAAAAAATTAAAAATTTTGTAAAGGGTTTAGAGAAAGACAAAGAAAAGACAGAGATAGAACTTAGAAATTTGAATGAGAAATTAATAGAAGCTAAAAGTAGAATAAAGAAATTTGAGAAAAATCGTAATTCGAAATCGCAAATTGAAAATCAATTAAAAAAACTTAATTTTCGATTGGAAAGATTTAGGAAATGGAATATAATTTTGAAAAAGATCCAAGAGATAGAAAATAAACTCAAGACTAGGAACTTAGAAATTAAAAATTATAATAAAAGATTCAAAGAAAAGAGAGATCAATGTAATAAAATAAAAGATGAGATTCGCTCGAAGATTAAATCTAGTTTAGAAGAATATGATGAAGTTTTAAAATCTTGGAAGGAATATCTCAAAAACAAGAAAGATCTGGAAAAAAAATATGAAAAAATTTCTCATTTGGAGAATCAGTATCAGAAAATAAAAAGGCTCAAGAATACTAAAAAAGAATTAAGACATGAAATTCAACTTAGAAACCAAGAAATAAAAGATTTAAGGAATAAAGTTAAGGAAATAGAGACCTTAAAAAAAAATTTTGAGTATTATAAAGAAAGAATTGAAGATTATAAGGAAAAAAGAGAATATTTTAAGAACCAACTCCAGAATATTAAAGAAAAAGAGAAGAAATATCAAGGCTCTAAAGAATTGAAAAATCAGATTAGAGAAATTAATAATCAAATTGATAAACAAAAAAATAGAGTTGAATGGATCCATGATAATATAAGGAGCAAAAAAATGGATCTTAAACCTCTGGAAGAAAAGAAAAAAGAGTTAGAGAAATTAAAAGAAAGGAGAGAAGTGTTTATTGATTTCAACAGTCCATTTTTTAAGATTTTAATTTTTTATGTAATTGGATTAATTTCTACGATTGTTTTATCTTTAATCATAAACCCTTTAATGTTTATTGGTACAATTTTAATCGGAATTATTTTAGCTATTCATTTTCTAAAACATAAAGGTTATTTGGGATCAACCAATACAGAAAATTTTCCCCAAGAGTGGTATTCAAAATTACAAAAGGATTTGACAGAATTTCATAGAGAAATGGAGAATAAAAGAAATAGAATATCTGTCTTAGATCATAAAAAAGAGAAGATTAAAAATAGACTGGATAGACTGAATCTTGCTGATTCCAAAGAAAAGTTAGATAGCAAGAAAAGAGGTTTTGAAAATGAAATTATAAAATTGGAAGAACAAATAAGAAATTTAGAA
>WJIN01000498.1 GCA_014730295.1 Promethearchaeota archaeon
GTTGTCAGCGGGAATGCGTTTGTCAGCGAGCATGCGGTCGTCAGCGACTATGCGGTTGTCTGCGATCATGCGCATGTCTTTGGTCAAGCGGCCGTCCGTGATCAAGCGGTTGTCCGAGGAAATGCAGTTGTCTGTGGGCATGCGGCCGTCAGCGGGCATGCGGTTGTCAGCGGGAATGCGGTCGTCAGCGGGGATCACACTATATCTGGCAGAACAGTTGTTTCGGAGGGAGTGCATGAATGAAAAAACTAAGTTTTTATTTGCTATTTTTTGTGTTATTATCAGTACCTGCGTTTTCGCAGGCATATTATTGCTTGACATCTTTGGAGTGGGAGAAAGTCAAAAAGAACTTGACCGAGCTAGAGAAATTAACGAAGAGCTTAGAGCAGAAAACGAACAGCTTACAAAAGAGCTTAAACTTGCAAATGCAGAGATCAGAGACATTACGGAAATTATGGCAATCTCTGAAACTAGAGTCCGTGAAATTGAGAGACAGCTTGCAAGAGCAGTCGAGGCAGCTGCGAACATTGAAGACGGAACTAGTCGGGGCCAAAGAATTAGCGGCGAGCTTGCGGCATCGCTTGGAATTAGCATTGGAATCTGTGGAGAGATCAGAGAAATTACTGACAGAGCAAGGAAAATCATTGTCGAAAATAAAAAAATCATTGATGCGGTGGAAAATCGCAGCGGTGGCCGGAGTGATAGTGGGGATCACGGCGGGGATATTGATAGGGAGGGCGAGTAAGTGAAAAAAACTAGTTATGTAAAAGAACAATCAGGAGTTTTGACAGAGAAATTAAAACTTATTGATCTAGATAAAGATCCAGAAGCACTAAGATTCATTGAATATTTAAAAAATAAAGGGTATTCCCCTGAGCAGGTAAAGAGAACAATGGAATTACAACCGGTTCTTCCGACTAAAGTCATGAATTGAATAATTAAGGTGTAGAAGGAGGAAAGAATGAAAACAAAACAAACTTTGATAGATAATCTTTTGGAGGTTCACTTGATTGCGCCAAAATCGCCGTCGCCCAGGGCGGAACCAACGCCGGAGGAACAAGCTGCGGCGGTCGCGGTGATAGTCGGGACCGCGGTAGGAGTATTGCTGGGGAGGATGAGTAGATGAATTCGAATTTTATTTCTTTTGTAGTTGAATATTGCAAAAAAATTAAAAAATTGATTAATGTTATTCAAGATAATCATATTCTGCCGGAGGAAGTTAATCGGGTTTTGGCGCAATATGGAATTATTCTTTCAGATTTAAATTTAGAGTATCAAGAGATAAAAGAATTGCATTTAAAAAAAGAATTAGAATTGGGGCAATGGCGGGATTTGCATTTTTGTGAAGTAAAGGATGATATGAAAAAAGACGCGCCCAGGAGCATTAAATTAGCTGTATCTGAAATTGAAATGGAGATGAAGAGGCGGTTTCCGAATTATTATGATTTAGAAGAAAGTTATCGTATGTTAGACCTAAAGAAATCGTATATTCTTAAATTGATGCAAGATTTAGATAAAATTACTGATAGAATACGCACTTTATCGAATAATCTTAGAAGCGAAATGAAACTTTCTAAAATTTCTTTCGATTATGAGGAAGATGTTCCAATTAAAGGAAGGCTAGTATCTAATGGAGCTGATTGAATTTTTAGACTGGGTTTCGGCTAAAGCCTTAGTTAAGCAAGGAAAGCTTAAAGAGTTGGATTTAATAGATTACGGGTATATTGATGGGGTAGGTTATGGTATTAAAAGGATTCATACAAATTTTTACTATCAAGCATTGAAAAATTACATAAAGGATCATAATATAAGGATAACCGGATCAATGTATTGTAAAAGTTTTGTTCCTGTTTTTTCCGATGGCAATGTAATTTTAGTTTCAGGAATACTTTGGGGTAAATTAATGGCTAAAATTTGGAATGATTTAGAAAATACTAAAAAATATTTTTTTACAGATTTTTATCTGTCTTAAAGGAGGGTATATGCTATATAAAGATTTAATTCCTTATAAATATAAGGATGTAGCGGGGCATACTAAAATTGTTAAGGATTTAATTGGCTGCGCTAAAAACGGTAGAAGCTTTTCCGAGGTTATGTTTTTTATAGGACCTACTGGAACTGGTAAGGGTGTTTTAGCTACAATCACCGCTATGCTAATTAATTGTGAAAATCCAAAAGAAAATGAACCTTGTGGGGAGTGTGATTCTTGCAGATCGGCTATTGAAGAAAAGTTCAATTTAGATATTCAGTATATTAATTGTAGCGATATGAAAAAAGAAGACGTGCTTAGTTTAGAAGACCAAGTGAACTTTGCGCCTATTTTTAGTAAAAACAAGGTTTATATTTTAGATGAAGCTCAAGAATTATCTGCCCGTGGTGCTAGAAACGCTACTTTGTCTTTACTTCAAAAGAAAAGGAAGAATGTATATTTTATTCTATGTACTATGGATGGAAATGCTTTTGATAAAGCGGTGTTAGACAGGGGCCAGGTCTATAGGCTTTTTGATTTAGAAGCTTTAGAAATTGGTAATTATTTGTGTGATTTTTTAGAAGACAATCAAGAAGTTCCAGATGATTTTTTTGGAGAACCTTTGTCTTATATAACAAGCATATCTAATGGAAGTATGCGAAAAGCTTTACAAGTTTTAGAGAGGTGTTTAAGAAATAATATTTTCACTAAAGAAGCTATGGAAGAAACTTTTAAAGAAGTTAGTGAAGATGCTGTCCGGGAATATATTTTTGCGTTACTTGAAAAAAACAAAGATGTTGTTTTTAAAATAGTTAAGTCGGATGTTCGAGGGGTTTGTAATTATGGGATAAAAATTTTATTAGACTCTTTGCAATATCAGGTATGCGGAAGAAATGATTTAGCTTGGAAAGAAAAAGTTTCTATTAAAGTGTGCGCGGCAAATACTTTTAAGTCTTTGCTTGAAATTTTTATGAAGCATTCAAATTACTATTTTAATGAGCAGTTGTTTTTATATGATTTGTTGCAATATTTAAACGTACCTTTAGAGGGGGCGGTAATTAAAAGGAGAGTTATAGGATGATAGCTTTATTTATGGTTATTTTGGTTTTTGTTATTAGCTTAGGGAAGTTTGGGAACTTTATTATGTCAAAGCTTAGATTTAAGCTAGACTCAGTTATGCAATGGGTTAATATTATTAACAATCTTTTGTTCGTAGTTTTGTTGATTTTGGCTGTAGTTTGGTTTACTTTGTACTTAGGTGTTTTTTAATGATTTGTTATGCATTGATTCCTGGGGTACACCTAGGATAAGGGAAAATAAAATGATAGTTGATAAAAATATCAAAGCTTATGAGGACTTTAGATCGGATTTTATTAAGAAATTTACTAATTATTGTAAAACTATACCTATTTATGTTTCCTATAGCTTCTATGGTGACAGTATAAAAATGATAAATTTAAACAATTCTTTAGAGGTTGTATATAGTCTAGATGCTACAAAATCGGTAAAAGAGAATATAAAAGCTCTATCGGGTAGGCTGAAAAAAGCTTTTCCAAGAGTGTATAAGTATTCTTATGAACCTACAGATTTAGATACGGATTTAAAAAATAAGATTTTAATGGATTCAGATTTGTCTTTGTCCGATGCTTTGTTAGGGAAGGAAACTAGGGAGGAATTTACAATAACTAAAGTGTTTAATAGACAAGGAACTTTGGTACTAGAAGATCCGGAAAGTAAGAAATATCTTTACAAATTATTAATCCCCTTTATTATTTTAATAAAAAGAAAGGAAGTAATGACAGAAAAAGATTTTGGTAATTATTTTTTTCAAAAATGTGTTAAATTTAAAAAGGGGCTGAAATGATTCCTGCTTACATGAATGATACTTGTTTAGGTTTGGTGGTTACTAAAAAAATTATACCACAGTTTAAAGCTTTAGTAAGAAGCCTTCTTTATCACAACCCTTGGTTTAATTTGCCTATTATGGTTGTTTGTGTGGATTTATCGGAAGATGATTTAGATGAAATTTCTTATGTTTACTTGAATCTTAGTTTAATTATTCCCAACCAAAATTTTTATTCAAATATTTTGGATGATATTAGTCTTCCAAAATATCGGCAATACGAAAAGTATAAATATGAGCTGATTAAACAATTTCCTTACAAAAAGATTATTATTTTAAATACTAATACTATAATTTTAGGAAGTTTGAAAAAACTTTTTATGTTTAGGGCGGCTTTTGGCGCTGTTAGAAAATATGTTAAGGAAAAAGATTGTTATATAGATAGCATTGATTCTAGTATTTGGGTATTTACAAAGAATAAATTTAAAAGTGGTGCCTTAGAAGAACTAGAAAGGAAGTTTTTGAAGTCTTCTAATTTAGAAAAATCTTTGATGGAAACCTTTAATGTACGATGGTTGCCGCAGGGATATGGGGTTGATAGATATGTATTGCAAAGTAAAAAGTATAAGATACGGGTTTTAAAGAATAAAATAATGTATAATACAAATCCTATTTTTATTTTAAACCTCTTTGGACTTATAGATGAACCTACCATTGCGATCAGGGAAGAAAAGCAAAGGGTATTTTTAGATTTTTGGAGAAGGTTTAGTGACGATCCTAGTGGAAAAAGCTAAATATAAGCCTCCCGCAGGGGCTGCTAGTGCCGCTAGAAAAGCATTGAATTGGCGGGATAAGTATGGAGATGAAGTTAAAGGCGGTACTAGGGTAGGATGGACTCGCGCTAATCAGTTAGCTAAGAGGGAAGAAGTATCTTTCGATATCATTACTAGGATGTATTCTTTTTTTTCAAGGCATGAAGGAAATGAAAAGATTGATCCTAAATTTAAAGATACGCCCTGGAAAGACGCAGGGTACATTGCTTGGTTAATTTGGGGTGGTAATGCTGGTAAAAAATGGGCTACAGATATTTATAAAAATAATAAGGGGAATCAAATGAAAAGTATTAAAGAAAGAACTAGTAAAGGGCTACAAAGACGAAAGCTCAGGGAACAAAAGTTTAATTATGAATTGTATATGACTTGGTATAATCCGAATTATACTTCTACTATGGTCGTAAATCAAAGAAATGCTAAAGACGTTGATAAGATGTTTAAAGAGGTTGAAAAGGATTTTATTGATAAAACCGGAAGTGATGATTTTTGGCTTGAAGATGTTTGGCTTGAAGGTACTAAACTAAATATTAAAAGTAATGTTTTAAAATCTTTAATTTCTTCCCGTAATAAAATCTTAGATTTTGATAAAGTAAAAGCTTTGTTTGATTCCCAGGAAATGCTTTTGCTTAAGGTACAGTTTCTTTCCGATAATGGATATGACATAAACGAAGATAATTTAAAGGAAGTACCTGTTTATGACAACTCTAAGGGAAAAGATCTTTATGCCCCTAGAACACAGACAAGGTTCCCTGAGGCTTGGGTTTATGAAATGTTTGAGGAAAGTAAATACGCTAATGATCAAATGGCTAAAGATTTTATAGATTACGCTATAGAGGCTTATTTAAATGTTTTATATGACTATACTCTAGTTAATTTAACTATAGAATGGTATGGGTATTATTTTCTATATATGTGGAGTTATTAATGCGTATTATTAAAGAAAAAATAAAGTTCTTTGAAGAGGATTATGATATTAAGAAAATGATCAAAGATTTGCAGGGGAACTTTGGAGAAACAAATGAGGGCCAGTTAGCCGGAGTACAGCTTTTAAAGGGCTTGTCCCTTTCAGACGACTCTTTAGCTAATGAGTTCATGAAAAAACTAGACAAGGCTACTACTGAAATTTCAAAAGAAGTTTTAACTTAAATTAAATTCCTCCTTTAAGTATAATATATCTGTACTTACGGAAGTAAAAACACAATTCGGTAATTTAGTTTAATTATACCCCCCCATACTATAATAATACAAAAGTAAGGGGGGGATTTTTATGTTTGAAAAAATATGGAACATAGCGGAAGGCGGTATAAACGCTTCCGGGAATATAAAGACAGCTAAACAGCTAATGATTGTGGCAAAGGCCGCTAATGCTGATTTTATTAAGTGGCAAAAAAGGGACCCACGCTCATCGGTTCCAGAAGAAAAGCAAGACCAAGAAAAGATTGTACCTTGGCGGGAAGAACCTACTACCTATTTACAGTATAAACTTGATATTGAATGGAATGGATCACAATATAAAGAATTAAAAGACTTTGCTAAGGGAATTGAGCTTGATATGTTTTCTTCGGCTTGGGATCTTTCCTCTGCAGTTTTTTTAGCTAATTACGATAATGTAGTTAAAATACCTTCGGCCAAAATTAATAATTTAACTTTATTAGACTACTGTAAAAATGCTTTTGATCTTAAAATAATGTCTTGTGGTATGTCTACTGAAAAAGAGATAGAGGAGGCGGTATCCGTGTTAAACCCTGATGTTATCATGCATACTAACTCAGTTTATCCTACCCAAGTAAATGATTTAAATCTAAAGTATATAATCTGGTTACGTGAAAAGTATCCTAAAATTTATATAGGGTATTCTAGCCATTATTATGGCATTACAGATGCTCCGATGGCTTTAAGTTTAGGGGCAAGCTGGTTTGAAAAACATATTTGTTTAAGTCATAATGATTGGGGAAGTGATATAAAATCTTCGGTTGAGCCTCACGGGTATTGTAAAATGGTAAAAACTTTGGTAGAATTAAATGATGGCTTAAAAGGGTATGAAGAAAGAAAACTTTATCCCGGTGAGGAAAAAAAGAGATCAGATTTAAGAGGGTAATAATATATGAGAAAAGCTAAAGTATTCATTCCTATGAGGAAAGGAAGTAAAGGCTTTCCGGGAAAAAATAAAACATATTTAAGTAGAAAGCCGCTTTACTTTTGGGCGGTAAAGTCTGCTTTAGACTGCCAAAGTGTTGATAAGGTTATTGTAGCGACCGATGATAGAAGTATTTTTGATGAATTAAAATCATTTTTTCCGGGATATGAAAAGCTTTATTTGTTCGATAGGGTTAATTCAGAGGATACAAATGATACCTCAAGCACGGAAGATGCGATTCTTTCTTGGTTTATATCCTGGAATATTGTAAATTCCGAAGATCTAATTGTTTTAAGGCAAGTCACTAACCCTTTTGTAACTTCGGAAGATTTACAAAAAGCTATAAATGAACATACTTTAGGCTGTGTTATGGTTAGTGCCTCAGAATCAGATCGTTTTATGTGGTATCATACAGGGACTAATTGGAAGGCTAATTATGACATTAGAAACAGACCCAGAAGACAAGATATTAATGAAAAAAACTTTAATAGGTTTAGTATAGAAAACGGTGCTTTTTACATATTTTCCGCTAAAGATTTACTAGAAAATGGGAACCGTTTAGCCGATGGTAAAAATGTACAGCTTTACCTTATGTCAAGTCATACTCAGTTTGAAATAGATACACCCGAAGATTTTTGTTTGGTGGATACGGCTTTTAGTTTATACGGATACTCTAAGCTTATAGGGGATACTAATGACGAAGGTATTAAGCTCTTAGTATGTGATGTTGATGGTACTTTAACAAATGGGAAGATGAACTATAGCGAAACAGGGAAGCTTTTTAA
This sequence comes from Promethearchaeota archaeon, assembly GCA_014730295.1. Next base: position 7,568 of record WJIN01000498.1, read on the forward strand.
AACCTATGATACTAAAGACGCATACACAATACAAGCTTTGCATAAGTCGGGTAAGTGCCAGGTTATCTTCTTAAGCGGGGAAAGTGCTATAAACGAAGGTATAGCAGAAAGTTTGGGGATTCCTTTTTTTGGGGACTGTTTTAATAAATGGGAATTTTTACAAAAGTATTGCTATAAAAATAAAATATTTTTAGAAAATGTGGCTTATATTGGAGATGATATAAACGATTTAACTGCTATGTCTAATGTAAGAATTCCCGCATGCCCTAAAAACGCGGATAAGGCTTTAAAATTATTAGATGGGGTGTATTTATGTGATAGAAAAGGCGGTGACGGTGCTATTCGGGAGTTTGTTGATTACCTGTTTCCTGGTTTTGTTAAAAGTTTTGCTGATAAGTCTTGAAAAAATCTTAATTCACGGTTAATTTAATCTAAAGGGGGGTATTGTGAAAATAAAACCAAATAAAGAAGAAATGAACTTTTTACTTAAGTTCCAAGCCTTTTCAGGGTTAAATAATAAAGACGCTATTAAGTTTTTTAAAGCCCTGATGAAAATAGTTTATATGGACTATGTTGAAAATGAAGAAACCGTCATCCCTTTTCTAGGGTCTATGGCTTTGGAGTATTTAGGGGATTATGAAGAAAACGGTGCTTTGGTTGAAAATATTAAAATAAACCTTGTTTTAAATAAATACTTAAGTAAATCTATTGGGCAGTATGAAGACGGAGATGTTTCTTTGATTGAAAAAGAAATGGAGTGGCAAATAAAGAAGGAACTAAAGCAAGGTTAAAATGTTTGATAGCTTTATAGAAGAAGAAAAGCCTAAAAGAAATTCCAAAGCTTTATTGTATGGAAATATTCTACATGATACTAAGTCGGATTTTTATGATTTTATTGTTATAACTCATTTCAATAAGTATGATGAAATAAAGCGATTGATTCAGTATTTAAATACTGCAATAAAACAAAAATTAGGATTTTCAAGGAACCTTCAATATAAAATTATTTACCCCTTAAAGCACTATGTATCTTCCATTAAAATGAATGGGGATTTAAAAAGTTTGATTCCCGATAGTTTAATCGATTTTAATAAATTTATACCAGTTAATTCTAAAATACTAGCTTTAGATCATTCTTGTCAATTTTTAACTAAAAACTCTGATATAAGGGTTTCGGCCTTTGAAGATTTTATTTTTAATGATACTTGGTTTTATCATCCAAAATTAAAAAGTTTAGTTTTCCCGGCTTATAGTCTTCGCTGGGATGGTGAAATGTTACAAGATACTTTTGAAAATAAATTTTTCTTAAAACAAATTGATAAGATGTTTAAGGAAGATTTAAAAATAAAAAGACAAATTAAGTTAGATACCATTGACTTAAATGGGAAAGATAAGGTTAAACAATTTTTACAAGATAATTTAAGCGATACTTCCGAATGGGCTGTAGACATTGAGACCTCCGGACTAAACTTTCAATCGGATAGTATAGAATGTGTGTCTTTAGCTTGTACTGAAACTACAGGGTATTATTTAAGGTGGAGGGATATTGATCTTAATTTATTTTATAGGTTTTTAATTAATAAAAAGCTAGTGTTGGCTAATGGTAAATTTGACTTTTTATTTTTTTGGCAAGCACTTAAGAAAAACCATGATATATTTAAACTTAAGATTTATTTTGATACTTGGCAAGCGGGGCATCATTTAAATGAATTAAGAAGCAATAGTTTAAAAACCCATTCCTGGCTATATACTACTTATGGTGGGTATGAAGAGAGTCTTGATAATTTTAAAAGAAAATACCCTAATGCTAAATATTCGGAAATACCGGAACACTTGATTAAAGACTACGCTACAATGGACGCTATTGTTACTTTTCAAGTGTTTAAAAAAATGGAAAAGCAAATTGATACTATAAATTTTAAATATTACGGTGAAAAATATGACTGGGGATTTAAGAAATTCTTTTATGAGATGGTTATACCTACCTGGAACAACACCATTAAAATGGAGTTTAGGGGCGTACTTTTAAATTGGGATTATGTAAAAGAAAACATGGTCAATATTCATAGTAAGATGCTTAATTTGATGAAAGCTATAGCGGAAAGTTTTGGTATACCTTATCAGGAAGACTCTACTTTAATTGATACTTATGACATAACCTTAGATGAAAAAATTAACTTTGATATTAATCTTCAAAGCGGAAAACAACTAAGCGCTATTTTAAAGGAAAAAGGCTGGAAAAATTACGAAGCAACTAAGACAGGTGATTTTAAAATAAACGAAGATACTTTAGAGAAGTGGATAAACGATGGTCATGAAGAAGCTAAGTTAATAAAAGACCTCCACGCTATTTCTACAATTCATAAGACTTATATAGGGTATAGTAGTAATAAATCAGGGTATTTTCAGTATCAGTACCCTGATGGAAAGATTCATCCTAGGTTTTTTCCTTTTTTGGCAGATAGTAGGAGGTGGAGGCATGGAAGCCCTAACATTGCTAATTTACCCAAACATGGAGAATATTCCAGGTTAATTAGGCGTTATTTTGAACCGGATAGCGAAGATTTTTTAATATGTGAAGTAGACGCGGCGGGGTTTCAATTAAGGATTTGCGCGGCTTTTTGTCAAGATGAGGCTATGAAGAAAATCTTTGGTCCTGGGGGATTATCCGATATGCACAGTGTTACCGGGGCCGGGGTTTTTACACCTAAGATAACGGTTGAGGAATTTCTAAAACTTAAAAAAGAAGGGGATTCTAAAATAAATGACTATAGGCAAAAAAGTAAATCGGTAAACTTTTCCTTATTGTTTGGGACTACTGCCATAAAATTAGCTATGAACTCCCTGCTTCCGGAATGGTCTGCTAGTGATTTTAATGATTATTTGATAGATAACAATTTATTAGAAAAGTATACTCAAGCTTACACGGACCCATCAAATAGGATTGATAACTTTAATACTGGGTGGAGTAGGGATTTGTTGTATAAGGCTTGGATATGCGCGATAGACATTAAAAAGAAATTCTTTGAAACTTATCCAGCCATAAAAGAAAGGCTTGAAGAAAATATAAAATTTGCTTGTGAAAAGGGGTATATTTTAACCCCCTTAGGGGCTATAAGGCGTTTACCCAGGCTTTACTTAATGGGGGATGATGATAGTTCAAAGAGGATAAAGAATTTTAAAAATATAGCCGTGAATACTGATATTCAAGCTTTTGAAGCTTTTAGAATTTCTAAAGTAATAAATGGTTTGTTTGATTTTGTAGAAAAAAACAATTTGAAAAGCTATGTGTGGGGCATGGTGCATGATAGTATTTGTTTGATGTTACATAGGGAAGAAAAGGAAATTATTATTAATAAAGCCAAAGAATTATTTGAAACGCCTTGTCCGGAGGATAATGGCATTCAAATGTTATTAGACGTGGAAATAAAGGATTATTTCAAAGGGCAGTATTGGGGGATTAAGGGATGATGACTACATTAAAAAAATTGATAGAAGATCATGGATTAACTTTTGTTAAAAGAGGTAAACTTTGTTATATATTTTCAGGGGAATCTAGTTTAAAAAACGCGAAAATAAATTCTATTTTAAAAGAAGCTGGTGCTAATTACGATATTGAAAGTAGTGAGGGAAAGATTACTTTAGTTTTGAAAGAATGTCGTACCGGTGCGACAATTTGTTCAGGTAATGTTTAAACAAATCTAAAAAAGGTTTAGTCTTGAAAAAAAGACAAACTATAGTATTGAAAGTGAAAACGGATTATAGTTTATTAAATTTGTATAATAACAAAATAGGGAATGTCTCGCTTGTATCTGAAGATAAGGCTACTAGCTTGTCTTTAATGGATGTTAAATTTTTGTATCATGAAAATAAAATATATTTTGTATCGGAAACATTACCGGCGCAGATATTACGGGTTTCGGTTGAGAACATAAAGAAGATTGAGGCTAAATTAGAGGAGGTTACTATCTTTATGCACACGGAGAAGGTTTACTTTTTTGTGTTAAGGTCTGCTAAATTTTCAAGGGGTTAAATGTGTGCTTTAGAAGAAAAGAATTGGAATTTGTGGATGAGGTTAAAAATCCTGATAGTACCAAAACTGTTTTTTATTTTATTATTAATGGTGGGGCGGTTATATTCCAAGAAACCCAGGACGCTTGGTTTAAGAAAATTAAACCTGCTTTAGATTTAAGTACTGCCGATTTTTTAGTATATAAGTATCAGCCTGAGATGTATAGCTATAAGGTTGATGGTCTTCCCGAAGCAATAAACCGTATTTTGAAAGAAAGGGGTTTAAATCGGGAAGGTGTTGATTTGGTAATATCGGGGAAAAGTCTTGGTGGCCCTATAGCATACAATTTAATGCGTAGGAAGATAGGGTTTTTAGAAAAGTTTAAAACGGTTAGTATTATTACGGTTGACGCACATTCTTTACCCCCCGCTGATGGTGGTTATAAGCATGATAAATGGTACGGCCCTGTTAGGTGCATTAAAAATGAAAAGTGTAAAGATCTTAGTGGGTATTATGACTTAGCTTATCTTGAGAAGTGGTTGTATTTAAGGGACTTGTTTTGGTATAATATTTATCAAAGAAGAAGTCCAATTAAAGGTTATGCTTTTTCGGCCTTAAGTAGAAATAATATATTTTTGAATGATGAGGATATAGCACATCAAAATATTTCAAGGCACAAGGAAACTATTGCCTTGTTTTTAAAAGCTTTTAATAAGATACTTTAATTTGTTTGTTAATTTTGGGCCTTACGCGACAAAACTTTTAAAATAATTACTATAATGTTATGACAAAAGGTGAAAAATTAAAAGTAGAATTAGGTTTAAGTAAATTTAAATATGTTAAGATTTCTAGGGCTTTGATTACGTCAAGGCCTGTTTATTTAATTTTTTTCGATTCCTTTCGGCCTAATGTGCCTATTGTAAATTACAACATCGAAAACTTCCCGCATACTTTTAGAATATATTTAGGGCAAGATGGCTTTGATAAAATGCCGGTTATGACTCCTCCTCTAGACATTGAAGATTTTAATTCTTCAAAAAGTTCAGGGATTTTTTGTTTAATAGATATAGCAGGTCAAAAATATATTAATAAAAAGCTAACTAAAGACATAAAATATGAATCGGTTATTTTGAAGGATTTGGCTAAAAATCAGGGGATGTCAGATTTTACTTTAGAATTTAGAAAAAAAAGAAATAAGGTGGGGCAAAGGGAAAACCTAGTAGCTAAATTAACAAATGTGGAAATAAACAAACCCGATAATAGCGTAACTTTTACTTGGGAAACCCCCCCAACTAAAAATGAAGAAAAACCTAAAATGAAAGTAGATCCTGAGATGAACTTTAAATTAGTTCCAGCGGATAGGTATACTTTACAAATAAAAATACTAGATTTTTTTGATTGGTTAGATACTAACCCAGATATTACTATAATAAAGGCAAAGGATATAAAAGAAATCCTAGAAGTTAGTAATGTAAAGCTTTGGTCTAATGCGCCCTCTGATTGGTGGCAAGGGATCGTATGGAACCTAACCCAACTAGACGGGGCAATTTATCCTTGTAATATTAAACCGAAGCGGTGGAATGCTAAACATCTGCATAACGAAGAGGGGTTTTTAGGAAAACATTTAGGGGGCCTTGTAAATCAAATGTCTTTTTTTTACAATCCGATGGCAAGCACACTATCTAAAAGATTGAGGGATGGGGGGTATCTTAACAATGAATAAATCTAAAGAAGTGGCTCTAATTGTATGGACTGTTTTAAAAGCCGGGTTGGTTATAGCAGGAATTATCTTTACTTATTTGTTTTTAAAGGGTCGGCGGTTTGGGGCGTTAGGGGAAGAAGTTTTAAAAAAGCAGGAAGATACCCGGATCAAGCTTGAAATAATTAAAACCCAAACTAAGAAGATAGTGCAAGAAAAAAAAGAGATATTTGCTAGACGAAAAGAAAGAAAAGAAAAAGCGACTAAATATATATATGACTGATGATTGGAAGATGAAAAGTTTAAGGCTTTGTATAAAGTACTTAAATAAAATTTTTATGGAGATACCCAGTCAATTGGAAATAGCATATAAGAATGGTCGGGTAAAAAGTGTGGGTGTGTTGGTTCCTATTCAAAAAAAACTAAGATTAAGGAATGTTTCAGGCGCTACGGAATACCCTATATTAGATAGGAGCTTTCCTAAAGTAGTAGGGCATTTTTTGTTTAGTTTTTCAGACGTTATTTATTCTTCTTGGGGAATCTTGGTTTTACCGGATTTTACCGAAGTGTTTTATGAGGCAATGCCTGGTGAAAAAATTAAATATCCTCTATCTGACAGTAAGTTAAAGGAAGAATTAAGGAAGGTACTATGAAAAAGTTAATTTTGATTTTTATGTTAATGGCGTCTAGCATATTTGCAAAAGATGTAAAAGTTCAAACTAATGCTGGGGAAAAAGTTATTTCGGTTCCCGAAACAGCGCTTGAATTGGAAGCGGCTTTTATTGAAATGTGTATTTTGTACATTGAAGAAAGCGCAGACGCGGATGAACTTGAAAACAACTTAAAAGAAATGCTTGATATGATTAGAATAGCTAAAAAAGAAATACTAACTCAAAGGTATTTAATTAAAAAGTTAAGTAAAGCTAGGCCTTTAGGCTTTTTTGCTAATGGGGGCTTTTTGATTGATTTAGAAAAAACCCCTAGTTTTAATACTAACTTTGGACTTGTTTTGTTTAACCGTGTCAATGTAGGTGTGTTGATCAATTTTCCTAAATTTGAAATAGGTCTGATGGGTGGGGTAACTTTTTAAATGCCTGATTATTATTCTTATTATCCTGTCAATAATTTATTAAACTCAATTTATGCTTTGAATATAGCCATAGAAAGTCATTTTGGAAATCTTCTTTTAGAGGGTGATTTAGGAAGAATTGTCTATGCCTCTAATGACTTTGCTTTAAGGCGGTGGGCTGAAAATAAAGCAAGATTGCCTATTGTAGATAATACAGGGAATCCTTACAATCTTCCTTTTTTTAATTACAAACTTAAATCGGATGGGTATACTAATGGGACTAATCGGGCTTGGTTTTCTAATGCCGCTAATACTTATGGGATATGGGCGCCTGACTTAGGTAAAAAAATAAGAATGCTGAATGTTACTTTAGCGTATGAAGCTACCTTGTTTGTTATGCAAGACATTGATTCAATCTACACAGCGACTAATATGCTGTGGGATGATAGCAATGAAACTATTTTAGATTATTATCTGCAAATTGATTCACAAGCGATTAAAAACATAGCAGTATTAAATTATGACATGGATTTTCAAGATAGATTTAATGAAACTGATTGGCTTGAAAAAAACAATATTCGCACTGTGGGTTTTGACTTTAGCTTTGAAACTTTTATTATATTAGAAAACGCAGATATTCAGATTTCGGAAGAAGTGGCTTTAACTTTTTACAATTCTAAGTTTGGGCCTTTTACTGATATTAACGCGGAAACAAAAGAGTATATGGAAGCATTTCAAACCTATTGGGGGTAATCTTTTCATATTAAAAAACTATAATATTAAAGGAGACTGTTTGAAAAATGGGACTTATAGATACTAGAATTACTGTTAATTTAGAAGATAGAAGCCAAACTATTTTAGAAGATTTGTCTTATGTTGGTGGAACTAATATCAGGGCGCTAAAAGGGCCTGATGAACCTGTTTTAATTTTTCCCAAGCAAGAAAAATTAATTACTCAAATGTTCGGTACGCCTACTTCAACTTATACTGATGTTTGGAACTTAATTGAGTATAACAAGAATTATCCGGTCTACGCTTGTTCTGCTACTGTCGGAGGAAGATACGGGGGGGTGTTAGTTACTAAGACTGGAACCGAAGCTTTTACGGGCGGATTTACAACCATCGATTCTATTAGCTTTTCGGCATTACAAAACATTGAAATTTTAGGTACGGGGGATGCATCTACTACTACCTTTACCGCGTCATTATCTAATTATTTAGATTACAACGCTGAGACAGTTGATTTGATTGTTAATGGGACGGCTGTAAGCTTAACCGTATCTACTTTAGGTGTTACCGAAACATTAACCGCGACAGGAATCTACGCTGGAAGCGGTACTTTAAACACTTCCACAGGGGATTTAAGCTTTACTTTCGATACCGCCCCGGCCAATAATGTAACCATTGAAGTTACTTATACGATTGATAGGAGTGATGATGTATATTTCTTACTTTACAATCCTTACCGGGAAGCGGATGATACAGCGGTTTTGATTACCTATGCTAGTAATTTATTTACAATTAAGCTCTATGATGTTAATTCTGATGGAACTTATACTGAAATCCAAGCTAGCCCTTTTCCGGTATCCCTAACCGAAGGAAGTAAAGATGGTTTTGGAATTAATAACTATATTGGTGATGTTTTTCAAGACAGCCATTATATAAGACCGATAATTAATACCGCTTTAGCCGTTACTACTTTTGTAGATGATACGGTGCAGATTGAATTAGATGGAGGTACAAGAGGAACTCATAGCATTACTACGGGGTACAATTATTTTCAACAGGCCGAAAAATACCCGGTAGATTTATTTTTTGACGGCTCAGGTGAAGCGGATGTAATAACTGTTTTTGATTCTTTAAGTAAAAATTATCAAAAGTATGCCACTTATATTTTTGGGCTTCCTTTAGAGAGCGTGTCAAACGCATTAACTACTGTATCAGGTTATAGTCTAAACAATAACAATATTAAAGTATATTGGAATTATATGCAAATAAAGAACACTTACACCGATGGTACTTTTTACGCTTGTCCAATTGGAAGGATTGCTTACAATCACGGTAAGAATAGGGAAAACTTTTATTCGGGGCGGCAAGTGTCTTGGATCAATGAAAATGAAGTTGGCGGGCAATTGGGGACAGGGTTTATTAGGGCCTATTATTCACCGCTTCCTTCTGAAGTTACTCAATTAGAAAATGCTAATATTAATCCGATCGTGTTTCACCCTGTTTACGGTGTAATGGTTACAAATGACGCTACTCAGCAGACCATTACATCTGATTACTCTGATGGGGGTCACGTAGGGCTTAGAAATTATTTAGTTAATACTATTTTACAAGATGTTCTTCCTTTTCAGATCGATAAGCCGAATGACACTGAGCATAGGAACAATGTTAGAAGTCAAGTAGAGTTGATTATGTCCGGCCCCTCAGCTACCCCGGGATTACTAAACTGGTATGTTGTTAAATGTGATGAAGAAAATAATAATGCGACTGTTAGGGCTAAGAAGCAATTTATTATTGAGGTTGCAGTACAATTTACACCATTTTCTAAAACTATTGTATTCAACTTTATTAACTATGGTCAAACTGTAGAAGTAAACGAAGCGTTTGTATAAAAGGAGAATTTATGGCAATTTTAGAAGTATATGAAACCGGGGATGATGCATTAGGAATTCATTTTGATTTTGATATAGCAAGCTTTGGGTTATTCCAACCTGGAAATATAAAATTTAGGACGACTACTTTTAATGTTCCAGGCATTACTTTAGGGACCTATACGATTGATTTTAAAGGTCAACATTTTGAAAAACCTAATTACAACGATGACACTTCCAAAGAATTTTCTTTCACTTTGAGGCTTGATAAACAATACGAGGTTTACCGAAAGTTTGCATTTTGGTTATATTCAATTAAAAACATTTCTACTGGGGCAAATAGCGTAGATAAACCGGTAGTAGGGCCGTCTAAATTAAGAACTCCTGAAATTACTGTAGTAGCGACTGATGGTAACGCTCCTAATCCCACAGTGTTTCAGACTTGGCGATTTACACAATGTTTCCCTAAAAGCATTAGTGATGTTTCTTTTGATAACACTGGTACGGACCCAATCACCCTAGACATTACTATGTCTTACTTAACGTTAAACACAGATTTAACGGCTTAAACATGATCCTCCTTTCTCTTGGGGAAGCCTTTAAAAGCTTCCCCTTTCTTTTTTAACTATAATAGCATGGCACTAGAATTAGATGAACCTTTTATTGATGACCACATTAACTATGATTTCACTATTTCAATCGGTATTTCTGGTAAGATAAAAGATTTAATTAGTAAAGCCTTACCTAATTTAGAATTTCCATCAAATAGATTATTAACAACAAAAGTCATGAATGTTAATATTCCTACTTATACGGCAGGAACCTATACTTACACATGGAATGGAATTCCGTTTGAAAAAGCTAATGGTAAAGATACTACGGAAAAAAAGTTTTCTATTACTTATCGGGTGGATTATCAATTTTTACTTCATAAGTTTTTTTTAAATTGGATTAGGTTTATCAATGAGCCTAGGAGCTTACCTTTTGATACAGAAATATCGTCTAACAGGGCGGGCAATGGGCTTTTAACTAGCCGCTTTTCGGCTTTACGTACCATAATTACAATTGATTTATACGGCAAAAGATTGATACCTGAAAAATTGGAAGATGTGGAAAAAACCGTATCTTTTACCGATGTTAGAAACTATTTTAGGCAATTGACTCCACAGCAAACTTTTGTTTTTCGGGGGGCTATGCCTGTTGATATTGAGGGCGGTAGTTATGATGTTGGCTCAGCGGAACCTACTACACGGACAGTTAATTTTGTTTATTTACAACATAAATTGGATGGTGGTTTTTAAATGATTTTGTATGATAAGAACGAAGAGCTGCTTGAAGAGTATCAAATTATTAGTAACCATTTTTTAACTATTCCCAGGGATGGATTTTCACAAATAACTACCCCCTGGATTTCTGGAAAAATAAAATCTTCAAATCTTCCCTTAAATAAAATAGATTCGGAAACTTTAGCCGGAGGAAAAAAGATTTTATCGGGGGTTACTTTTCCCGATGCGGTATCTTTTGAAATTTACGAAAACACGGATTTTTCTACTTATCAATTTTTTGATAAATGGTTATCTAATAATTATGACGCAGAAAGATGTATATTTTATCCGAAGGGCAAGCCCGACAAAAGAAATTGTACCGTTGAGTTTTTTAATACAATTGTTGGGGGGTTATTTGCTAAAACCCCTAATAATACAGTAAAAGCTTCTTTTAGTATGTACAATTGTATGTGCTTAGGAATTGAACCTACTTCTTTAAGTCAAGAAAATAATGAGCCTTTAACTTATACGGTTACTTTATCTGTGGATCAAATCAAAAATTCATACTATGACCGTGCTTTACTATAATATTAAAAGGGGGGATTACTAATGCCTGATTTAAGATACAAAGAAGAAGAAACTAAACCTTCGGTGGATACTACAAAAAAAACAAAAGAAATGCCTTACGGATATACAAAAGTAAAACTTGATTCACTTGGGAAATTATACGCGCCTAAAGAATTGCATTTTAGAAATTTTACGGTAGAAGAACTAACCGACTTAGCGGCGGCCAATGATAGCAAAGACGCACTAAAGGTTTTTGTACGCTGTTTAAACAATATGGTTCATGAAAATTTTGATTGTAAGTTTTTAACTGAGAAAGATCTGGAAGAAGTTTTAATGACCTTGAATATTCGCTGGGGGAAGGTCTTTAAAAATGTGCCTTATTTATATGCTGAAAAAGAAGAGGATCTTGAAGAAGCTAACACGCTTTTAAAAGAAAACTTAGAAATCCAAGGGAAGGCTTTCAAAGAAATTAAAAACTTGGACAGTAAAGAAAATGTTGGATACGCGGATTTACCTATGACCAATCTTAAAACAAAAGAATTAGCGGGGGACGTTGGTCCTATTTTTAATATGACTACTACTGAGGGTGAATCCGTTAAATTGAAAATTGCTTGCGTTGGTGATTTTATTGAAGTTCAAGATTATATTGAAAATATTTATTTTGAAAAAGAAAGAAAGTTTAGTGACTTTAAATTGCAATACGCTAAGTATAAGCAGATTGAAGAGGAGATTAGGCTTGCTAATCGGGAAAGAACCGAAGAATTAATTAATATGCTGCCTAAGCTTGATTTTACTATTTTAGAAGAATATGAAGATTTTTTAAAACAAAAAGAATCAGATTTTTTTAAAGTAATAGAAGCTTCTTTGATTGTATCTTATGGAAAAAAGAAATGTGAAACACTAAAAGAAAAGGTTACGGCTAACAAAAAAATAGGAAGCCATTTTTGGGAAAAGTACTCTAAAATCATGAGGAATAATTTTGAGTACGGTATTTTGCCCGAAGTTACTTTTTTTAGTGTTGATCTAGGAAAAACCATTGAAAGGAGGTTTTCCTTTCGATACTTGGATTTTATACAAAAAGTGGAATCTGCAACAGATACAGACATTGAAGTATCATTTAGTCGATGAGTTTCCCGGATGGACTTACAGAGATATTGATCAAATGCTGGGGTGGGAGTTAGCAGACTTAGTTAATAGATTGAATAAAGATAAAGAAAGACAGAAACGTAAAACACAAAATTGTCCATTATTAAAAGTAAATTAAAAAAATTAGGGAAGCCTTTAAAAGCTTCCCCTTTTTTTATTACAAATCGTTTCACTCATCTACAATTACTTTAATTTTTCCACTTAATTCGACCTTTCCATTAAGAACATTATTTTTAATTTGGTTAATTAAGTGTTTAAGGTCATTAAGATCAAGACCGCCATCCCCTAGGTTTTGTTCCCAAATACGGGCTTCAGGATTTTCCGAATCAGTTACCAATCTAAAACTGAAATCTGCAAGATAAGCTTCGGTCATATTGTTAATCGAGGTCTTCATCTAAATTCTCCCAGCCTTTATTTAAAATCTTCCTAGCTTCTTTAAGGGAGTCTCCTTGAAAGTACAAACTAAGATTTTTTAAAATATAAAAAGCTCCTTCTAAGGTGTTTACATTACAATCTATAATTTCGGTAATCTCATCAAGGGAAAAAGGTATTTCCGATAATTGTTTATTATTAATTTCCATTAGGTTCTCCTTTCTTTATTAAAATTAGCGCGCCATTAAAAAGATACGCTACTAGCTTTGTCCTAGTTAATTTTAGGTTTTTAACTTCGGACCAGTCGTAAGGTAATTTTCCTGTCCTGTAGCAGGATTGCCACAGGAAACTAGCATCAAAATTACCAAAGTTTTTCATAATCTTCCGAAATTCATTCAAAAGATCGGAAGAATAAATTTCAATAATTTTCTTCTTTGTTTCCATATTTCACCCCTTTTTGCTTATTGATTAGCTTCACAGTCACCATAGCAGTAACTGTTGCATTTTTGGCAATAGCCAATAATATTCCTGATCTGCGGGGAGATAGAAACAGCCTCAATATCGGACATTGCGTATACAGTGCAATGTCCGCCGCCTGACCACATACAGTTAATAGTGGCCACGGCGCCTAGCCCCTTAACACTAACTTCTCTCCCCTCACGGGTTTTGGCTGCATTACCCAGCCAACCGTAAGAGTCATCAACCCTTACGGCAATTTTTCCGTGCTCGGCCTCAAGCATGTTAAGGCACTCCGCATAACTAATTGCCAAGTCTTCTCCAGGGATAGACCTGGACTTGTCCACAGAATAGTCGGCCACGACTATCTTGGCCCAGCTATACCCCAAGGCGTCCTGGGGTTTCCGGCATAGTCCGCCGGAATTAAATTAATTGTTCTAGTTTTTTTCGTATTCATAGTTTCCTCCGTCCCGGCTCTATGGCCGGACCTGATTTTTTAATGCGTCTATACAGACACAAAAAAAGCCCATGCGTAGATAGAACCTACGCATGGGCTTTATCTTATCCCCAGGCCTCTGGGTCAAAGAAGTGCGGAAAGTGTTTTTCCGCACATTCCAAGATGGCTTTAGGGCCGTCGTCCGGCCATTCCATCTTGGCACAGGCGCGAGACATCTCCGCGTAGAGAGCCTCGCGTCTGTCCTGCATAGAAGCCTTGTGGCACGTAACTTCGTACCACTCGATTTTTGCCCCCTCCGGAAGGAGAGTGCAACCCTCTGGCAACCGTGGGCCAACGTACTGGCCCACGATGACGGTGTCCCCTGGTTCCAGGGCGACACTAATTCGCTTGCTAGGCACAGTGTAGCCTAGCAAATCGGACATAACGGCCGCTATGTCCTTATGTCCGACACAAGATACGGCCCTTAAGCCATATCCTATGCGGCCGTGATCAAGCCTAATTGCTCCGATCACGGCCTCTTTTGCGTCATCAAGAGTTATCTTCCTTGATGACGCTGAGTGTTCCCCCTGCATTTGCAGGGAGAAGGCATTAGCTATATACATCATATTACACCTCCTCCTCGAAAGCCGCCGTCTGAGCGGCTTCCCGTGCGGCAGTCTCGTGCCGCAATTCCCAAGCACGGAGACCACGCAGGGGCGCAGTCAGGGCGCACCAGGCTTTAAGCCTGAGCACGCCCCAACGGCCCCAATAGGCCAGGGTCAGGGCCGTTCTCGGCCCTAGTCCCACTAGATGTGGGACTTCATAATGCGGGTACAGCCCGCATTTTTCAAAAATCGATTCTCTTAATCCTTTCATATTTTCCTCCGTCCCGGCTCTATGGCCGGACTTGATTTTTTTAAGGCGTCTTACTGACTGCCTTATAGTATTAATATACTACACAATCCGATTTTTGTCAAGTATTTTTTTAAAAAAATTTAAAAAAAATTGGGCAGTTTTAGGACTTACCCAGGTCCTGTTTGTAGAAACCAAACAGCAGGTATTTATATTATACCCAGATTTATTAGATTATACAACACTTTAACTATAATATTATGGCAGATATACCCATTCTAACGGAAAGGGAAGAGAACCCTTTAACGGAAACATCCAAAATAATAGAATCTTTCTCATCCACAATAAAAGAGCTTATTGACGAAATAAAGACATTAAAAAAACCGAACCCTCAGCCTAACCCGCAGGAAATTAGTTCAAACAAATCGGAACTCCCAAGTAAGGAGGCTAATAAAAAAACACAAGAGCAGGTATGGGAAGAATCATATCTAAAGCGTACTGTAGATGGAATTAAATCATCTTTTACTAAGATGGAAGATGTTACTCGAAAAAACTCACAAGAGTTTACTAAACAGTTAGCTACTAACCTAGCAGGGCCTTTCAATCTTTTACTAAAACCTATGACAGAATTTTTTGGAATAGATATTTTTGAATGGCTTTTTAAAAAAGATGAAAGTGTTAAACCTAAAGAATCTAGCTTACTAAAAGATGGTGGAGCTATTGGGGCGGCCATGGTGTGGTTTAAACGGTCTCAGGATGAAGATGAAGAAGATAAGAAGGGCATACTAGGATTTTTACAAGGCCTTTTGGGAAGCATCGGTAAATTTTTAGGCCCGCTCTTTAAAGCTCTAGGCCTAGGGGCTTTGATTGCGGGAATAGCCTGGGCAATCATAGACGGTATATCTGGTTATTTCTTGTCTGATGAGTGGGGAGTGTCAAAAGTATCAGGAATTTTGGGCGGAATTTTTGGCGGAACGGGGCAGGGTATCAAAGGAGCTTTCGCTAATGCGGGGAAATGGGCCCTAATTGGGGTCGGAGTCGGTTTTTTTGCGGGAGGACCTCTAGGCGCTATAGCCGGGGGGATTTTAGGCGCTGTTTTCGGGGGGATTCTAGGTTATGTAGGTGGTAAAAATCTAGCTAAAAGTTTTGATATGATTGGCGCAAATATTCAA
>WJIN01000198.1 GCA_014730295.1 Promethearchaeota archaeon
AACCAAAAGATACGTAATTTTTACGGTATAGAGTTATAAAATTTCTGGCTAATAGCTATTCTTTTTTTTTATATAATCGTTAGGTTTATTGAGTGGGTAATTCCTAATAGAACCTCATAAATTCAAATAATATATAATAGATTATTTTTAAAATCTAAATTGATTTTAAAATCCTATAATGAAAAATTTAGATTCAATATTTATAGAAATTAAAGAAATATTAGAAGAACACTCCGATTCATTCTTAGCTAAAGAGAAGTATATTAACTCCAAAGCTAAGCAAGAAAAACCTGCATATCATTTATATGGGACAAAGGATGTAAGTCTATTTGGAAAAAAACCCGAAAAAACCTATATCGCAGGAGTTATTAAACAAAAAAATTATGTAAGTTTCTATTTTAGTCCTATATATTCTCATCCTGATGACTTTTCCGATATTAGTCCAGACCTAAATAAGTATCTGAAGGGGAAATCGTGTTTCAATTTGACAAAATTAAACCCCGAGTTGAAAAAAGAAATCAAAACTCTACTATCGGATGGAATACAAAAATATAAGGAATTAGAATGGATATAAGGAATAAACAACCATTGGTTTCAATTTAGTTAAAAATCATTTTAAATTAACTCCATTGATACCTTATTTTGTTGGATCTAATCAAAGGGCATCTTGGATGATTAGATTTACCCTAAAACCATATGAAATAAAAAGTTTTTTAGCAGGAAATTTGAAAAACCTTAACTTTTTCTTTCTTCTTCTCATTAGATAAAAGTGGTTATTCCAAAAATTTATTCTTTAAATAAGACTATTAGTATTTTTTAAAAACCTAATAGTTTATAACACATATAATTTAAATTTTCAAATTCTCTTTAGGGATATTATCTACTTTTTTTACAATATCAATGAACCCATTTGCAACGGGTTCAAGTTGGTTAACTGCGACCTTATCAATCATATCCTCAGGATGCCAGTTATAAAATGGACCACCTATAAAACTAAAGACAGGAATGTTCTCCTCAAAAAACGGCGTTGCATCCGTCCAAAGAGATACTTCTTGAGTATATTTACTCTCACTTCCCTCTTTTGATACGACTTCCGTTGCTATAGGCATAATTCCCGTAAGTTCTAAATTATGGTCAATTAGCATTTTTTTTGCGGATTCTCTAAACTCAGGGATATCAGACACGAATAATGCTCTTATCTGGGGGAGGCTTGTGGTGATCACATTTCCATCTTTTATAATAGGTTCTAAGCCAATGTGTTCCGTATGAATACTGGTGACTATTCTTGAGACTAATTTCCTATTTTCTTTGATAAATTCATATCCCCCTATAGAACCATAAAAATGACCAGTCGAAAAAAGCACAAGAAGGCCTCTATTTCTTTTATCCTTAGGAATTCGAGAAAAATACTTTGCCATTGCTAAAATTATTGAGACTCCAGACGCATCTTGGACGGCACCATGAAATGCTGCATCATGGTGAGACCCTATTTCAATAAGTTCTTCAGTTTTTCCGGGAAGGATACCAAAAATGTTGGATGTTTTACCTTTTGATCTTTTTCCTGTTAAAATTATCTTTCCTTTTATCAAGTGTTTTTCTTGTTTAATGAGTTCTGTTAATTTTTTTCCTTCCGATTTTGAAAGAAATATTCCAGGGATTGGGCGTGGGAAATCATTTATTCCCTCTGCGGGATAGTAGAGTATGGGACTGTCTATTGGATAATTTGACAATATTCCAATAAATCCTATAGCTCCTTGTTTGGTTGCGCGATGGTATGCTGCCCAATTGATTCCTCGAGACATATCCGGAATATTATGATCTTCAAGCCTTACATTGTTAGGATTATGAATGTAGGGTGAAACTAATGATAAAGCCTGATATTGCAAAAGTAAAAATTCTAAATCAATAACTACTATTTTTCCTTTAAGATCTTTTTCATCAAAATCTTTCTCGCTTCCTTTTCCTAGATATATAAGATTTCCTGAAATTCCTTCTGGCTCAGTAAAAGAAGTATAACACGTGTAATAACAAGGACATCCATGATTCTTCCCATCTATTTCATATATGAAACGCCAATATTCTGGTTCCCACATATCAAATTCTATTTCTTGTCTTCTTACATCTTCGAATCCAAAACTTCTTAATCGATTTTCAAGAAAGTTTTCAACTTTATGAGAAGCAGCAGTACCAGGTCTTCTATACCCCTTATCACACATAGCCATAATCCATGAAAGCATCTCCTCTTTATTCGGGACATTTTCTTCTCTTTCTATCATACAATCCAATCTATTTTTTTAATCTGTTTCCATTTATGATATAAAAAATTAGTTTTTTAAATATTTAAGTGTTAGCGGATTTTCTAGATTTTAGTATAATACTCTCAAAAGAGCATGTTAGTGAAGTCTAAGAGCTTTTAATCTAAATCCCTAAATTTCCCTATAACTAATCAGCTTATGCATTTTCATAACTTATATGTAGATAGGGTAAAATCGTGTCCAAAGTTTCTGAGCTTTCAATTGGAATTTGTAACCCTCTCTTTATTGTTCTATCACCCGCTTGAAATGGAAATACCTTAAATCTTTGAGAAATCTCAGCTTTGGACTCTTCGGGTAATTGTGTAATCAGAATTCCGCCATTGACCAGAAATCCAAATAGGCTGTCATTTAGTTAATAACTGAGACAGCCAAATATCTTTTTCATGGATGTCCTCTCCCACTTAAGAACTTTTTCCTCAACATACATAGGATTTATTTTCATTTCATCCTCTGAATAATATTTCATGTTTTCCTCACTATAATATAAAATAAGTTAACTTTGGTTAGTCCATGGTATATTAAACAAAACTCAAATAAAAATTACTAAATAACGTCATACTCGAACTTTAAATATGCTGTGATAATATCAATATCAAAAAGATAAAAAATAGCAAGTGATTATTTATAAGCCTAAAAAACGAAGTACTTATAATTATGGGTTATCCCGCAATTGGGAAATCCACCGTTGCTCAAAGATATATTGACCAAGGCTACTATAGACTAAATCGTGAAGAATTAAGATGCAAGTTAGAAGATCTCGTTCCAAAAATGGATAGGCTTTACAAAGAAGGAAAGCGACTATTCGTTTTAGATAATACTTACATGACAAGAAATTCTAGAGCTCCTGTGATTAAATGGGCTAAAGAACATGAAATACCCATTAAATGTGTTTGGATTACCTCAGAATCCCCAGAAGCAATTGAAGTAGCACAATATAATGCCGTAAAAAGGATGCTTGATAAATTTGGAAAGATCTTGACTAATGAAGAGATTAAGGAACAAAAAGACCCAAACATATTTCCTCCTGTTGTTTTATTTTCATTCCGAAAAAAATTTCAAAAACCCAGCAAGAAAGAGGGATTCAACACATTGGAGACTATACAATTCCAGAGGAATAAGGATGAAAAAATTTATAAAAATAAAGCCATCATCTTGGACTATGATGGAACTCTCAGAAAAACCATAAGCGGTGAAAAATACCCAAAAGATCCCGAAGATATTGAAATCCTACCTCATCGTAAAAACATTCTTAAGAAATATGTCGAAAAAGGTTATATTTTACTTGGAGTTTCGAATCAATCTTTTGTGAGTAAGGGAACTCTCACTTACCAAGAAGCAGAAGCATGCTTCAATAGAACGAATAAATTATTAGGTTTTGATATTAACTATAAATTCTGTCCCCATAAAGCATTTCCTCTCAATTGTTATTGTCGAAAGCCGATGCCCGGATTTGGAGTAGAATTTATTGAAAAATATAAACTGGATCCGGATAAAACCATAATGATCGGGGATCAAACTACAGATAAAACATTTGCGAGAAGGTCTGGTATTAAATTTATACATGCGGACGAGTTCTTCAAAACCGAGTCTAAAGTTGGTAAAAGTGAGGAGAATCATAACACTGAAAGAACTAAAATTGCGAGTAATATAAAAACAACTTCAACAAGGACTAAATCAATTCAAACTAAACTAATTGATTTACCTCTTAAGAACAATAAAGAGGATGAATCTAGCATTGAAGATTTTAAATTAATTCTTAATAAAGAGATTGGTCAAGATTTAGAACTATTTACTATTCCCGAAGTCACAGCTTTAAAGCCATTTATAGAAAAGCAAGGTCTGACTTTTAAATCAGGATCCGCATATTATGAACTCATAAAGCGCGAAGAAGTCCATCCCGCTAAAAAAATAATCGTGTTTAATAAAAATACAGGCGAGATACATTTCAACTCAGAAGCTCGAAACTTTATAGGGATTTCAACCACAGAAAAAGTTCGCGTTTCTCCCAGTGATGAGACTAAAAAGAATTATAAAATATTCATTCAAAGTAAATCCTATAACCGAAAATTACCAAAAGATACTATACTCTTATACTTAAAACAGAATAGAACTTAAACCTGTGTTTGTTTATCCTATCTTCGTGTGTATTTATTACAACTTAAAGAATTAAGAGACTTAGATATCTTAGTAATGAGGGTGAAGACTTTAAAAGAATTTCCTTTTCTAATAAGAATAGGTTTAAATGAAGAAAGGAAGACACGTAGTAAAACCAAAAAACCTCCCCTCTAAGACACCAGCAAATAACAAAGTGAAGACATTCATGGGATTTCCTAAATTACCGCTATTATTGATGATGGACAGATACAAACAAAAACTTGTACTAATGCGATAAACGACGCTAACGCGAAGGTAAAGTAAATCGTAAGATCATGAGGATATACCGCAGCTGTGAGTTCTGAAAAATGATTTAATTCAAACACATCCTTCTAAACGAATCAATTTATATCTTTATTCAAATCAACGTAATCATTTAAATTAGCATTCCATCTAATATTCTTTATTTTTGATATAAAGTCTGAAACATCTAAAATCATCAATTTCATATCTTCTAAACAGATAATTTTGTCCCACATTTTTCGCAAAATTTAGCTTTTGGACGATTTTGATTTCCGCATTGAGGGCATTTGGATTTAAGATTTTTCTCCCATCGTTTCTTCTCATCAAGGTAGGCAAGGATAATAACTATATATGGCATTGCCGCAACTATTATCATTGGAGTGACCATCGAGATTAAAGCATTCAGTAATTCTTGGCAATTGGAATAATTACCTATTAAGCTAAATGCGACTAATATGATTATTATTGTGACTATAATTACGATAGTGATGATTTTTAGAAATTTTCGGTAAAACTTTTCAAGATGTTTTGGTTCCGATACATCAATCTGTTCATCGTCAGCCATAAACTAAGTTAAATGAATTCAATTCCGTATTTATGTCTACTCATATATAACTAAATAATATTTAGAAATAATTTAGGCATTATTAGCTCTAAAAATTGGTATTTATTATGAAGATTAACCTTAACCCTCAATAATTTATATCTATCTGAGTTTTGTGGATTATCAAGATTATGAATTATACAAATTACTTAGTGAATAAAAGGAAAACTAAACTCTTATACCCATCATACAAAGAATAGAAGAGAAAATAAATAGATTAAAAAATGAGCTTGATTAATTCAGTACAATTAGAGCTTTATTATTTCCACATCAGGATATATATTTTCTATGCCCTTCAACCAATCATTATAGAATTGTTTGCTAACATTAACATTGAACAATACACAAATTAGATGGGGAAAATATTGCTTATATCTCATACATTTGTCAGCAATCGACATCAAATCTTTATGTGAAGTAGGACCTTTGATCTCTATAGCTATATTTCTAACAACGATATCTGGTCTTGTGGATCCTCGCCTAACCTCTATTTTTGTACTGGGGAACTTAGATTTTAGGAATTGAGCTAGTGTATCTTGGTAATGGAATTCCTTATTATATTGGCGCAATGGTTTAAAATCTCTTATTACATTCCAAACTTCTAATAGTGTTTTATTACCTTCCGTCTTGATCTTTTCTCTTCTTACTCTCGCCTTCCATTCTGCTTTGGTTTTTTCAATATCAGCCATAATATCACTTATCGAAATATGGTTTCTTTTTGCGAAAGATATAACAGATTCTAATTTGAGTCTATTTTTCAATCTAACCACTAGCTCCTTTTTCGTACATTCAAGTTCCTCATAATAGATTTCTCCTGTTTTTTCATCCTCTTTCTCAACCTCCTTCATAATGCTTAACTTTTTCTCAAAACATAACTTCTTAAGTTGAGCTTTTTTCATCCGACGGAGGATACTCCCTTTCCATTTCCGAATTTGAATCTTCTTTTTTGAATACCAAACTACCTTTTTAACACTCATTACTAATCCTCTACCGATTTTACGTGCAATTCTCTTTCCCGTTGAATCTTTATCGTTCTTTAATGATTCCTCTGCTGATTTGTTAATTAATACCTCTGATTCCTCAATACTTAGGTTAGAGATTTCATCTCCCTCTTTTTGGAGTTTTTCTTTAGACTCCTTAACCAGCTGTGCTTGTTCTTTTCTAAGAAAATCCTGGTGCTCTATACATAACGGAATATCAAATTTTTCAACAGAATATAAAAATTCGCCTTTTGTAATATCCTTTTTGCAAATATTACAGTAATATCTCATGATAGATAAAATTTCTCCTACTATTTCTGTCAGATAATATCAAATATATATCTTATTTGATATATAAATATGACTTCATTCTATTTATCTTTTAATTTGAAATTATTTCCCTTTGAAATATATTCTATTATCTTCGACTTAAAAATCAACATGCGGGGTCATTTTTTTTTTATTTTGAATTAATTTTCAATCAATTTATCAGGAAATATCTCATAAATTCTAAGTGCTACTAACTCTCTCGCAACTTGAGTTATAGCATCATGCCATAGAATAGTTTCTTTTATTTTCATCCAGTCAGACTCAGTATAATTATGAGGATTAATACTATGTTCTTCCTTAAGATCCTCAATAATATTATGCTCAATTTCAGATAAATCCATTAAGCACTCAATAATGATATAATTAGGTTCATTTGAGTCATTTTTATAAATCGATTCAAGTCTTAAACGATTTAAATTGCTTCTATAATGTTCTTCAAATGTTCTAATCACTCCTCTCTTTTCAATATCATTGTTTTCATCGAATATTTTTAGAGCTACATATCTACCAAATACGGAAACTTGATTCTCTGGAATAGATATTCCCATAAGTTCTAAATCATAAACAAAATCATCTTCGTCTTCACCTGTTTTTCTAGAGATTTTCTCCAGAGCTATTTTCAAATCAAATTCTAGTTCTATTTGCATTTTTTTTAGTAATTTAGTTTTGCTATATATCATATTCTTAATTATATTAAAGAATGGAGTCATACAATTTTCTGAATCGACAAAAAATAGGTATAAAAGGAGAGATTCCTAAATAATTTTATAGACTGTTATTTGTAATCATAAATTCAATTAAGTGAATTATGACTGTACTAAAAGACATTATCATTGATTTAGGTCAGCTAAAACGCGCGTCAAAAGAATTTGATATTGAACATTGGTTTGATAGCATATTTGATCAATTGGATCTTGAATATCAAGCTCAGCATAGAGTTTTAGAAGGAAGACCTGATTGTTTAATCGGAGATGTGATAATTGACTATAAATACGACATAACAGAAAAAGAAATAGAAAATTGGGTGAAGACTAAAGGATCACAGTATATCAATGAATATTTTTCTACTCGCAGTAAATACCCTACTCTTTTAATTGTTATCTCAGAGGAATTCATTTTCTATTATAATAAGGATCTAATTTTACAAAATAAACGCGAAATCACTAAAAAAGCGATAATATCACTAGTTGAAAGTCTTTTAGGTCCTAAGATAATTGATTCTGAACAATTTGCGATTCTATTTGGGGTTAATTCTCCAATGTACATCCTTGCTTATTCACGATTAGATCGCCATTTTATTGAGCGAAAGGGAGATGAAACCGTTTGCTTCCAACAATGGAAAAAACATTTTTCACTTGCTTATCACGATGAAGATGTGGGTAAGGAACTGTTTCTCAGACACTCTTATCTGAGTATGTTATTAAAACTAATTCTTTACAAGGAATTTATGGAACCTAATGAGTATGCCCGAGATTCTTTTAAAGAATTAGAGAATTATTTTGAGTTATTAGGCATCTCTTTATTTCATTATGATTTCTTTAGGTGGGTGATAAATGTTCAAGACCTTTGCGATGATTTTTTCGGAAAACTGAAACTGATAGAATTTGAAGCAACTGATATTTTTAGAGCAATTTACCAAGAAATGATCATTGCAGGTGTTCGCCATCGTTTGGGAGAATATTATACCCCAGAATCTCTCTGTAGAAAAATGGTCGAAAAAGAATATAAATTAGGGATGAGAGTTTTAGACTCTTCTTGCGGTTCGGGTACATTTTTAATTGAGACTCTCAAAAAAATTGATGATAACTTCACTTTTTCACATGATCCTCCACAAGAATGGTTCGATGCCGTTAATAACGTATTTGGATTCGATATTAATCCAATCGCGATTCTCACTTCAAAAGCAAATATGCTATTATATCTTAAAACTCATCAAGAATGGATTG
>WJIN01000199.1 GCA_014730295.1 Promethearchaeota archaeon
ACATATATGAAAAAGCCTCAATGGATCAGCTATAATTGGATTTCTTCTCTCATCCTTGAGATATTCCGCTTCATTATCCCAATGACCTTTTCCTTTTTTAATCGCACTCTTCATAAAATCTTCTATAGTTCTTTGGAAATGCGCGTTTGGATTATTCGAGCCGTTTCTGTGATTTTTAATTGCAATATCTGAGATCCAATCTAATTCAGCATTATATTTATTGAGATAAGCTCTAGTTAATAATCCGGCAAATGAGGGAAGTGAAACTCCGTGAACTCTCTCCGCTTCATAATGTGTAATAGTCGCAACATTCGAAGTTATAAAGCCAGGTGTGTTTATATGAGTCATTTTTTCACCCCCAACTACTAACACCAGTTTGCTTAAACCTGATCTAATTGCTTGGAAGCCTGCTTTGATCGCAGAACCTCCACTTGCAGGACCATTTTTTATATGATCTGCTCCAGCAGGAATAAGTCCTATTCTATCTACTAATGCATTTGCAACACCACTAATATTATTATAAGCCCCAGGACTCATTGCTCCTACATATATATCATCAAAATCTTTATCAGAAACATTCCCATCCTCGATTGCTTGTAAAGAGGCCTCAGATAAAAGCTCTAGTAAATCTTTATCCTTTATTTTACCAAACTTAGTATGACCTACACCTATAATAGCTACTTCATTCATCATTCTCACGATATATATTGTTTTATTGTAAGGAAATTTAAAGATATTCTCGTTCTAAAATTGAAATTGTAAATTATTTCAAATAATATTATAAAAAACTAATCCTCTTGAATGTAATCATATCCTCGTTCAAAAGCTTTAAAATTAAGATCAACATAGCTTTTTGGGACTGATTCCTTAATTGCTTTTAAAATAGATTCTTTTGAAACTATTTTTGATATTTTGATCAAAGCTCCGAGCATAACCACATTAGTTATTTTTTTACTTAATAATTCTTCAGCAATGGTGTTCGCCGCTATATTATAAAAATTACGTTTTTTTAGTTGTTTATCTATCAAATCTGAATTAATGAGTAAAAGGCTATCTTTATGTGTAGAATCAATATAATAATCATAAGCCTCCTGGGAAAAAGCAACCAAAATATCAACTTTATCAAATATAGGATAGCTTGGATCATCTAAATCTGATATCAGTATATCGCTTTTAACTTTTGATCCTCGCTGTTCTGCGCCATAAGATTGAGTTTGAACTGCATTTTTATTATCATAAATAGCAGCTTTACCTAAGATTATGCTGGATAAAATAACACCCATCCCTCCTACCCCAGAAAACCTTATACTAGTCTGTGATTTCTCTTTTTTTCCAGAATTCATTTATACTCCTCTCTTTTAATTCTCTATAAAGTTCATGATAATCGGGTTTATCCAAGTCTGTGATTTCACCGACTATTATTTTTCCCTCATCTTGTGCAGTGAAACACTCATTTAAGTTTTTAAAAACATGAGATGATAACTCATCTTCACAGTGAGGTTTATATCTGATACTCTCATTCAAGAAATAATTCAAATAGTCTTTTGGTTCACCAAATCGGCGGTCACTTGTCGGACATGCAGATATTAACTCTATGAATGCTAATCCCTTTTTTTGAATTCCTTTTTTTATTGCTTTAATTGCTTGGACTGAATGAGCCGTTGTCCATCTAGCGACATATACTGCACCTGCTGCTTTAGCTAAAAATGAAAGATTGAATGAATGCTCAATATTGCTATAAGGAGTTGTTTTTGTTTTAAAACCCATAGGACTCGTAGGAGATACTTGTCCACCTGTCATTCCATAGGTCTCATTATTTACACAAATCACGGTGATATCTATATTTCTTCTAATAGATTGAAGAAAATGATTCAATCCTATAGCAGCTATATCTCCATCACCAGTAAATACAATAACCTGTAAATCAGGATTAGTGACTTTAATACCTGTTGCAAACGCTATCGCTCTTCCGTGTGTTGTGTGAACTCCATAGGCTTCGAAGTATGCGGGAAGTCGTGAACTGCAACCAATTCCAGAAACGAATACTAATTTATCTTGATCCATCTTAAGGTCATCAATAGCTCTAACAGTATAATTCATGATTTGACCAATAGAACATCCAGGACAAAACATTGAAGGTAATAAATCCTTCCTGAGATATTTTTCTCGGAGTTCATCTGATGGTTTTAACATATGTGTTGATTACCTCTTTCTTATTTTTTTCAATATTTCCTTTGGTTTGGGTATTTGACCTCCAAGCGTAAATAAACCTTCCACTTGGCAATTTCCCTTTGTATATTCTAATACCGAATGGTAAATTTGTCCTAGATTCATCTCTATTACTATAAACTTATTTATGTCCAAGGAGATATCATAAATTTTATCTTCTGGGAATGGCCATAATGTGATTGGACGAAAAAGACCTACTTTAAAACCCTTCTCACGAGCCGTCTCAACAGCAGAATAAACCGTTCTTGAAGCAATTCCATAACATACTATTACAATGTCAGCATC
>WJIN01000200.1 GCA_014730295.1 Promethearchaeota archaeon
ATATAATAGTAATAATAGAAGAAGTAAGATAAAACCGCAGCGATATCAGTTGAGTCCAAATAAATTTTTGAAAATGACTCACTCTAAATATGCTGCTGCATGTAGTACCACCTAATACCGATTCACGAACGTGTTGAGGTCCACAGAGATGTGCACTCTTAAAAATGCATACTTTCCATAATATTATTTGTAAGAATTATCTATCCCCTATTTTTACGATTTTTAACTGTTGATAATTGTAATTATTGGATATTATTTAAAAGGATTTAAGCATAAAATCCTTATAATTTCAATTCTCAAGCTATTTCTACTGATTATTGTGTAAATAGGGATAAAAGAATGTCGAATACTGAAAAGAAAATATTAGTAACTGGCGGAACTGGATTTATCGGAACCCAACTCGTTAAGAACTTATATGATTTAGGATATGACCTACGACTATTTGTTCGTGAAACGAGTGACGTGTCGTCGTTTAAGGACATGAAAAAGTTGGAGTATTATGTTGGTGATATTACCAATCCGGATGATATTGATCAAGCTACCGATGATATTGACGTTATTTTCCATTTGGCAGCTTACGTTTCGATATGGGCTAAAGATAGATCTGTATATGATGAAATTAATGTGGAAGCTACTAAAAATATCGCAGATATGGCTATAAAGAAAAATATTCGATTTTTATATGTAAGTTCATTCACCGCATTAGGCCCTACTCCTGAAGAACCCATTAATGAGTCCTATGAAAAAGCAGACCAATTCTGTATGGATTATGAACGCACAAAATATGAAGCCAAAAAGCTTATCGAAGAGTATTTTGAAAAAGGGTTAAACGGTGTTATGTTTTATCCAGGTATAGTGTATGGTCCAGGTGATTTTAATATTTTTGGGGAAATGCTTTATGATATTGTGCGAGGGAAATTTATGGGTTGTCCTGGCGATGGAAACTCAATGGCGTGCTTTTCCTATGTAAATGACATTGTAGATGCTATGATCAATGCACTTCAAAATGAAGAAATTAACCGTGAAGATTTCATTTTGGGCGGTGAAAATGTGAAATTCTATGATTATCTCTGTATGATTGCTGATCTTGCGGGTGAAAAAGAACCACGCAAGTTTCCGTTTTCGATGGCAAAATTTTATGCGTGGCTGTGTGAGCTAAAAGCAAAAATCACCAAAAAAATGCCTTATATCACAAGAGAAGCGCTTGAAAGCTTCGAATTACATCGGGCATACTCCTCGGAAAAAGCCAAAAAAAAATTAAATTACCAAATCACACCTCTAAAAGAGGGTTTAAAAGAAACCGTTGCGTGGTATCAAGATTATATCGAGCAGAATAAAGATGGAAAAACTGGTAATAATACACAAACAGTAGAAGACTTGATTGAAGAATCTGAAGATCTGAAAGTAATTGCATAAATAAAATATTATTGAAAATCATCAAAATCACATTTGAATAGAGAAAATATTGGTGTATTCACATTACAATTTACGAATTAAATGAAGATTTAGAATTAGAATTAAGCAAGATTGTGGGAAAGCAAAATGTCTCATCAGAGGAGTTTATACTTATCTCTTATTCTGAGGATGCATCTCCGTATGAAGGAACTCTGCCTCAAGTAGTTATACGACCCCAATCAACCCATGAAGTTTCTGAAATTATGAATCTGGCTACTGAATTAAAAATTCCCGTAATACCCGTAGGGGGAAGGAGTTCCATTAACGGCTCCACAATTCCTCGAGTACCTAATGCTATTATGATAGATCTCACGGGAATGACGGATATCATCGAAATAAATGAAGATACGATGACAGTAACCGTCCAGACGGGAATTACTTGGTCGGGATTAATCCATCATCTTAAAGGGAAAGGATTTAAATTAGGCTTTCGAGGACCATACGGTGGAAATGCAGGCACCGTTGGAGGCTCTCTCAGCGCAAATAGCATCGGTTGTGGTGCTTCTGCTCACGGTGGAGCATGTGATAATGTTATAGGGTTGGAAGTAGTTCTTAGTTCCGGGGAAATTCTTAAAACGGGTTCAGGATGGAGAAATAAATCTATTGATATGGATGGCACCTTTGCCCGATATTGTACTTTCAATGATATGACAGGGGTATTTCTCGGTGATCATGGGACGCTCGGAATTAAAACCGCAGCCACCTTAAAAATATTTCCGTTACCGAAAGGTGAGGCATATTCTGATTTTGGATTTTCAAGCATCGAAAAAGCATCCAAAGCATTCCATGAAATTCAAAAATCACATTTAGTAGAAGAGGCTGTGATGCTTGGGGATAGGAACTCTATAGATCTATTAGCTTCAAGCTACCTCTCAACCTTTGAAAATACGGAATGTATTTTAGCGATTATTATAGAAGAGGCTGACGAGAAGCTTGCCCAACATAAAAAGGAACTATGCGAAAAAATAGTACGCAAACACGGGGGTAAATCGATTGGGATGTTTTTATCTAAGGCACATTGGCTAAATATGTTTAATCTTGTACAATCTCTCTTCGAAGAGGGTTTTTGGTATAATACATGTCATATTCGACCTATTTCAACATTACCTCATTTGATTGACAAGTTCCATCAACTTGCGGATAAATATAAACTAAAAGAAAATGGATTTAATTGGATCATTTCTGCCTTAGGAGTTGATCATTGCTTTACGTCTGGATGGATTACTATATATATGAAGGATGATCTCAAAAAAGATATTATCTACGACGTATGGGACGAATTGAGAGAACTAGAAATGACACTTGATGGAGTGCCCTATTGGACGGGAAAACTCTGGGAACCATATGCGCTTAAGCGCGTAAATCCTGCATTTTATAACATGCTTAAAAAATTGAAAAATGCGTTAGATCCATTGAATATAATTAATCCTAACACATTTGAACTATAATTGGTGAGAATTATGGTAAATTTTTCAGAATTAAGAAAACATACAGAATTAATCCAAATTTGCGGTAAATGTGGTGATTGCGGAACCACGGGTACCCAAATATCCACAGCTAAACGACATGTAAGTGAGCCTTGTCCGATTAAGAATGTCCTTGGTTTCGAAGCATATGATGCGAGAGGACGTATTCTCATAATGAAGCGTTTATTAGAAAATAATTTTAAGATTACTAATAAATTCTTAGAATGGGCCTATACTTGTACAGAATGTGGGAGCTGTCGGGAAACATGTTTAGCAATCGAAGGTGGGATAGACACACCTTTATTAATGGAAGCTTTACGCCACGACTTAGTAGAAAACAATTATACAATTGAGAAGCATGAAAACATACTACAGAGTATTATAAAAAATCAAAACCCATACAATGAACCCAAAGCTACTCGATTTGACTTTCTCAATGGTGCGTTGGATTCCACAGAAGGTGATTATATCCTTTATCTTGGATGTACCTCATCGTATCGGCAACAAGGAATTGCACTTGCGGCTGTGGAATTATTAAAAAACTTGGATATTAATTTTGTTATTTTAAAGGATGAACCTTGTTGCGGTTCTATATTAAAGCGTTATGGTTATGAAAAAGAGTTTGAAGAACTTGGGACAGCAAATCTTCAACAGCTCAAGGATAAAGATATTAAAAAGATTATCTTTCCATGTTCTGGATGTTATCGAACATTTAAACTGGACTATCAAGATTTTAACAACACGGATCTTGAATTTTATCATCTTACTGAATTTTTAGAAGATTATTTGAAAGAACATCCTTATGCGTTTAAACTACAAAATCATAGAAAAATCGCTTTTCACGATCCTTGTCATCTTGGCAGACATGCTGGCGTGTATGAAGCTCCAAGAACCTTATTACGCCTCATAGATAATTCGACTTTCATTGAACTCGATGCCTTGAGAAATTATAGCCATTGTTGCGGTGCGGGTGGTGGAGTTAAATCTTCCAATCCGGAATTAGCTGTCCAAGTAGCGCAAAATCGCAATAAAGAAGCTTTAGATAAATCTATAGATATCTTGGTATCAGCATGTCCTTTCTGTGAGAGAAATTTGAAGGATGGGGTTCCAGAAAGTGTTAACGGATTTGAAATTGTTGATATTACTGAGTTACTAATTAATGCATTCCAAAAAGAACTCTCGAGTGAAGTATTAGATAAAACGGGTGTACAATCAGAATTGGTTCAAAACTATATGGAATATTTGGGTGAATATCCCGAGATTTTTTCAGATTTGATTGAAGGATCCGATATGAACTTTGCGGTCTATGATTCATTTGACGATTTTGATGAGGAGAATCCCATGGATGTCTTTCATGTCCTGCGCAAGAACGAGGGTATTGAAATCATTGCGGGAAAAGCGGATGATGCGGATTTAGAATTGGCACTTTCTAAAGAAGCTGTCAACCAATTGATTCAAACAGATAATAAGAGCGCTTATGCGAACTTATTTGGTGAATTTTACAATGAACCAGAAATGGATGGCGGATGGATAGATTTCCTCTTACATAAGAGAACAAAGACCCTTATTGATATGGGTTATGGGAAATTTGCCGAATCTGCGGGAATTCTGGAAGATGAAGAAGATGCCTTATAATTTTTTTTTAACCTAATTTATGAATTTTTAATATTTAATTAAGAGTAGATAATCATGTCAAAAAGTCAAGAGTTGGAAATCAAAAATAAATATACAGGGGAAATAATTGACAGAATACCTTCTGATACCCCTGAAACTCTACGATCGAAAATAAAGACGATCCATCGAAATCAAGATAAGATAAAAGAGATGGATTTCCATGAGCGAGCCAAAATATTATCAAAATTTGCTACTCGACTACGATTTAAAAAAAAGGAGCTCAAAGACCTCATCGTTGCTGAAGGAGGGCTTCCAATCAAATATTCCGATTGGGAAATTGCGATAGTATCAAATGGTTTCAAATTTTGCGAATGGTACTATCAATTTATCGAAGAAAAAACGCTCACCAGCATCGAGGGAGAGGATTTTGTCAAGATTCGACATATTCCACAGGGTATTGCAGCATGCGTGGCTCCTAGAAACACCCCCTTAAGTTTACCGCTATATCAATTGGGGGCCAATTATTTAGTAGGAAATGGAGCAATAGTAAAACCTTCTACAGCTTGTCCTTTAACAATGTTAGAAGCATATAATATGATGGAGGATGCCGAAGTACCGGGTATTGATGCCTTAAATATTGCGATTGCTCCAGGACGATGGGCGGTGGATGAATTTATTAAAAATGATCTAATCAAAGTGTTCCTTTCGATAAGCTCCTCCCATACCGCTAAAGATATTTTAGTGAGCTATGCAAAAATGCTTAAGAAATCAGTGGATAAATCTATGGGTGTGCCCATGTACACAATGCCCTTTAAGAAATTTGTATTTGAATGCGCTGGAAATGACGCGGGTATTATTATGGATGACGTAAACATCGAGCAAGTCGCGAAATGGAATGCTGATGCAAGTTACACGAATTCTGGACAACAATGCTTCTCTATGAAACGAATAATCGTACATAAGGACATTTATGATGATTATATTGAGTGTTTAGTTAAAGAAATGGAAAAATTGAAGTATGGTGACCCAACTGATCCAACGGTAGATATTGGTCCACTGGGAAGCAGAAAAATTTTGATGATGATGGAAGTGATGGTTGCTGATGCGAAAAAATATGATGCAAAGATATATACCGGTGCAGAAAAAATAGATACAGGAGAAGATTATGGTCTTTTTTATAAACCAACTTTAGTGGAAATTAAACCCGAGTTATGCGAGGATTTAAGCAAAGCACCTTTCTTGTGGAGAGAAGAAGCATTTGGACCAGTTCGTTCGGTAACAAAGGCGGATGATATGGATGATGCAATCAGGCTGGCAAACGCCAGTAATTATGGGATGAGAGCTGCGGTATATTGCGCCGATTTAGATAAAAATGAAGAGTTTAAAAGAAGATTAGAAGCCGCAAATATTTATATTAATGCAAAACCCATGTTAACGGATATAACGGTAGCCTTAGGAGGTATTAAAGACAGTGCTTACCCTCCAGGAGCTAAATATTATCCCCAAGAGCTAGTCTATCAGAAATATTTGAATGATCAAACTCCCGTAAATTTGGACAAAATCAAATAAAACTGCCAAAAATGGAACCAGAAAAACTATACAAAGAACTTGCAGAGTATTTTCCAAATACCTTAGATTTAATGAGGCATTTAGATGTGAGAGCATGTTGGGAATATTTCATTTTCGAAAATTCCATTGAAGAAGGCAAGCAGAAATTGCATTATTTTCTATTCAAGGATTCAGAGGATTCTTTAAAAATGACAAAAGACGATCCAGGAATAGAGCCCGATCTAATACTATATTTTACCGAAAGAGCAATATTGGATTTGATTAAAGGTTCTCCAGAAGCGGATGAATATTATTCACGTTATAAATATCTTATGGAAAATCCTAAGCCGGGAATTCAAATAGATAACAAGATTGATAAAGCTCGTTTAAAACTCTGGAAATTAGGCTATAAAAAATGGCAGAGCGATTTTAATTTTTAAAATTTTTACTTCCTCCTTTTTCTAAGGTCATTAATTAATTCTAAATTGAAATTTCTAATCTAAGAAGCCAAAATCGTCAATATCGATGATTTCGGTTTTTCATCAAATTTTTATCCTTAAATTAATACATTAAAATAAAATTAAGATAAAGTCATTTAATTTAAGCACTTGGAGAGTAAAAATGGATTTTTTTGATGATGATTATTTTGATGATTTTATTGATGAGATCAAACGGTTTTTCAATATGAACTCCGATCCCTTTGACAATTTTTTAATAGACTATTTTAATTCCCAAGATGAGGAAGATGAAAGGGATAAGAAAAAAAGTTTTGAAATCTCATATTTCTATGAAACTGGAATGGATAAACCAGATATTCGAGTAGAGGGGGATTTTAACAAGGATATAATGAAGGAATTTTTCGGACATTTCGCCTCTCCTTTTGAAGAACATAGAAAGGTCTTAGACGCAAAAAATATCTCATTAGAACCAGATTTTACTCATAATTCAATTTTTTTTACAGAACCGACAAGTGAAGTAACTGAAAAAGAGGATGGGCTTGAAATATTATTAGAAGTGCCAGGAGTTATTTTTGGAGAACTTTCTGTGGAATTGGATGATATTGGGTCCACACTATTATTTAATGCTCAAAACGAAAATAGAAATTATTTTAAAGAAATTCCCTTGCCTTATAATTGCAGATTGGACAATCTCAAAATGGAGTATAAGAACGGAATTGTGACTATACTCTTAGTGAAAAAATAGATAAAATTAGAATGTCATTTTTAATAATTATTGGGTGGAAGTAATTCCCAAGGGTCTATTACTACATCAACAAGATTAAAGCCATCGGATTCAATTGCATTTTTAATTTCTCGATCCAAATTTTGTAACCTTTCTACGCGAACACCCGTCCCTCCGTATGCTTCTGCTAATTTGGCAAAGCTTGTATTTGGCCTATCAGTTTGATAATAACGCTTTTTATACAGCATTGCTTGTCCAAACTTGACAAATCCTAAAGCACTATTATTTATCACTACGATTGTACAATCTAATTCTAATTTTTTAAGAGTTTCAAACTCATTAATGCCTCCGTTCATTAGCCCTCCGTCACCGGTAAATAACACCTTTTTTGGTTTAGATTCTGAAAATGAAAATGCATTAGCATAGATTGATGTGCCGATTAACGCACCCACTCCAAAACCTGTAGGGCCAACCCCCCGCGGAGTGACTATTTTCCTACCAGTACTTTTAACCGGATAATATGCGCCAATCCACCGGGCGCTAGAGCTCGCATCAGTAACTAAATAATCATTTTCTCCCAAATTATCCGATATCGCTTTTAATACTCTCTGTGGTTTAATAGGCTCTGCATCTATCCATTGTTTTCTGTCTTCGTTTCGATATTCTTCTAGATCCGTTCTTAATTCACTCATTCTCTTTTTTCGGGTGTTTAAAATCTCTTGCGTATTACCACTTGTGTTTATGCCTTTCTTTTTAAGTTTCGAGATAAGGGAAGAAAGAACCGCTTTTGGATCTCCCACTACCCCGCAAGGATTATAGGATAAGCCAATTTGAGCGGGATCGATATCTATTTGCACCATCTTAGTTGCCTTAGTGGGGACTTTGAAGTTCGCAGTATCATCCTCTGTTAATCTATTCCCTACAACTATAAGCAGATCGCATCTTTTTCTTATGAATTTATGGTTAGGTTTTTCTCCAAAGAGTCCGACAGTATCGAAATAATATTTGTCGCTACTTTTCATTATTCCTTTACCTAAAATTGTTGAAAACACGGGACATTCTAGCATCCTACTTAATTCTTTGACTTCTTGGAATGCGCCGGATGTGACTGCCTCCCCTCCCGAAAATATTGCCGGTTGGGACGCCTTTCTAATCCGTTTTACCGCTCGTTCTACTTCATTTTCTGCTGCAGAGGGACGACAACTATTTATCGCGCATGATCCTCTTTCCCGTGGGACATAATATTTTAATCTTATATCTTTTGAGGAGATGATATCTTCAGCAATACTTAAGGCTACTGGTCCGGGTCTTCCATTTATGGCTTGTTTAAGACTAAACCTCAAAAAACGCGGCAAATAATCGGAGTCAAGGACTTTTCCCGACCATTTTGTAAGTGGTTTTAAAGTATCTTCAACATTAATATCATGGGGTATATTTTTAAGCATTTCTTTCGATTTTATCAGTCCAACTATCGCTAATACGGGGCTTCCCGCTCCATTGGCTTCTGAAAGCGCCACAGGAAAGTTCATTGCACCCGCGGCACCCGCATCACACACTCCTACCATTCCCGATACTCGGGCGTAAGCGTCGGCTGCAAATGCAGCATTCCGTTCATCGTTAAGTAATATATGTTCAATTCCGTCTGTTCGTAGTATTCCATCATAAAATCCTAACGTATGTCCATCTGGTATCCCGAATACAAGCTCAACACCATATTCCTTTAAGAATCTTGCGATCCCATAACCACCTCTAACTTTCTCCTTTAAATCTTCCTTATCATTCATTTTTTGCTAATTATATCATTATATTGTAAAAATTAGCTATTCGAAACATAAAAAGTTAGTTTATATATTTTAAAATTTTAATAACAAGCAAAAAGAAATATTAGTTCTGAAATCTTTATTTTCAATGTCTGAAAGAATCTTTGAGATAAAATATCAAATTTAACAGATAGTGAAAATTTAATATAATTTAAGGCAATTTATATTCAATAAGAAGGGTAGTTAAATCTAAACCGATGAAGAATGTCTATATTGTAGAAGACGATTCAAAAAATATGAAGCTATTTAGAGCAATTTTAAATAAGTTACCAGATGTGTCTCTCTTTACTGGAGAAGAAGGAGATTCTGGTCTCGAATTAATTAAGAATGGTAATCCCGATTTGATCATTTTAGACATTCGATTGCCAAAGATGAATGGAATAGAAATCTGTAAAGAATTAAGAAAAATCGAGCGATTTCAAAATGTACCTATAATTGCCGTAACTGCCTACGCTATGAAAGGAGATGAAGAGCGCATTCTCGAGGCGGGGTTTGATGAATATATAGAGAAACCTATTCGAGTTAAAAAATTCAAGGAAACCATAAACAGATATCTCTCTTAAGAACGAATTTTCTCTTTTTGAACCATGATATCATTTCTGAAACCGAATATGCTAGAAAGATTCTTATATATCGAATTATCATATTGTTCATAATATAAGAAAATTCGCGAGAAAATGAATCCTATTACTCCCTTTTCCTAAATTATTGAAAATCTTTTGAACATATCTGTCTGTAAGTAAACTATATAAGATTATCAATCAATATCACACATAATTACAAAATAAAGAGAAAAAAAATGTCTGAAAATTCAGATGAAGAGAAAGAAATAAAACCTTTTGCGGCGATCGCGGGGGAAGAAGAGATAGAGTTTGAAACAGAAACTTCCAAGAAAAATGTTTTTCTTTGGGCAATGTATGATTTAGCCAATACAATATATTCGATGATTATAGTTACCCTTATAATTTCTAGATATGTATTAGTTATTGGACAGCTGGAAGTTGGTTTGGATTATGATATCGCCCTCCTAATTTTTGGTATAGTCAGTGGAATTATGCAAGTTGGGGTTGCGATTTGTGTTCCTCTCATTGGCGCGTTAAGTGATACTGCTGGGAAAAGAAAACCATATGTTATAAGCTTAACTGGAATAATTCTTTTATTCGCCAGTTTATTAGGTTTTTTCCAGAATTTAGCGGTTGTTCTATTATTTTACGTAATTGCTAATGTAGCTTATCAATTCAGTTTGACTTTCTATGACGCTATGCTTCCATTTATTGCAAAAAGGGAGGACATTCCAAAAGTTTCAGGATTTGGAGTAGCATGGGGTTATTTAGGAACACTAATTTCATTAATTATATTTATCCCACTAATGTTCATGTGGGGTGATATGGTAACAGATCCAGATGAAGGAACTATTAGCTATGGATTTGCCGGTCACTGGGAGACCTTTGTATTAGCGATGTTTCTATTTTTCATTTTCGCATTACCATTTTTCTTTGTCCGAGAAAAACAAAAGAAAGGTAAAACCCCACCATTTGGTAAATTATTGTCTGGAGCATATAATCAAGTCAAGGGAACTTTTAAAGATATACGGAAACATAGACCTATGTTTATATTTATCATTGGATATTTTCTTGTAGCTGATATTGCTAATGTTTTGGTTGGGTTCATGACGATTCTAGTCAGAGATGCTCTAAGAGTAGGTTTTGGTACAGGTATAGCGGATATATTCGCAACAATATTTATATTAATCTCGACCGTTTCTGCGGTGATTTTTACTTATTTTGTGGGGAAGTTTGGTGAAAAATTGGGTGGAAAAAACACATTCTATCTTGTTGGAGGCCTATGGACAATCTCCTTAGTTATAGGGGTGGTTTTGATCTTTTCTCTAGATTCCATTGTTATTGGATTCAATTTACCTTTTATATTTAGCATTATGATGGGTTTAGTAGCTGGACCAGCGTTAGGTGGGACATGGACTGCTCAAAGAATTATGGTAGCAGAACTTGCTCCCAAAGAAAAATTTGGAGAATATTTTGGATTTTCTAAATTAAGTGGTAAGTTATCATCTGCTTTAGGACCCATTGTTTTTACTTCAATATACTCTGCTTTTTCCGTTTTCCTTGGATCGGATGCATATGGAATTTCGTTAATTGCCGTAGGTATAATTATGGCTATCGGAATATACTTAATATCCTCAGTTGAAGTAAGAGATACTTTAAAGAAAAAAGCCTGAATAAATTTTATATTAAAAATATTTTAATCTTTTTTTTTATTAGAGAGTTGAGAATAAGCAAATTTCCATTGTTTGTTTATAGCAAAATCTGCTTAAGATCTTATTTTTAGGCCAATCCGATATTTAAAGGCCAAGAAATCATTAATTCATCACCTTCTTTTAATTTAGTATCGAATTTGTCCAGATAATCTATATCTCTCCCATTTACGAATATAAGATTTTTATCAATAAAAAGTCCATCTTCGATAAATTCTGGTTTGATGATATCTTTATAATCGGCAATAAATTGGCGAACAATATCCCGCACCGTCTCTCCTTCATAGATTAGATATTTTTTTCCAATTTTCATTCTATACAAATTTAGCAGTTTAACTTTAACTTCTACCATATTAATCCTTCTTTTGTGTTTTTAATGCAATCTTTTCAGTTATCTGAGTTAAATATTATAATTATGCATATTAATTCTATTCCTATCAGCTAAAAGTTTCTCTAAAATATTTAGCTATGCTTCTATATCCAAATTTAAAAAATAGAATAAGGAAAAAATGACAAAGATGCTTTTTTGAGTTATTATGGTCTTTTTATCTAACAGATTTCTAATTTATGGCAGAGAATCGTCAAATTTCTTGGTAAAGGTAAATTTCCAAAAATTACTAAATACTTTTGATGGAATCATATAAAAAAAGCCTTCACCTTGTTCTATAATCCCCGTAATTCTTAAAATGTGTTCTTTACTAACCCAACATAAAAAAGGACAGACAATGAGAAGAAATTCAAGTTGGTTTAATTTAATCACTTCCTCTTCAAGACTAAATTCAACCTCTTCAGTTATTTGTAGCGGAAATACAACATAATTCTTATCGGAAGTATATTGCATTGACTTGCCTACAACTCTGCCCTTTACTGTAATTTCTGACATATTCTTCAGTACTCTATTTAAGAATAGATTAAAAAACTCGAACTTTATTATATATTTTTACTCTTTAATAAAAAAGCCTTATGCTAAAGAAAAAATGTTTAGTTGAAAACAATTAAAGATGGCATGAAAGTATCGGGCTTGTTATATCCTAAAAGATTCAGGATAGTTGCCGCCACATTTCCTAATCCGGGTTCTTGGATATCTTGATTGATTTGATATTTGCCATCATAATTTCCATCAATAATCGCAAACATTACCGGGTTTAGAGAATGTGCAGTTTCTTGCCCTTCGCCCATCTCTTCTAAATTCCCGTGATCTGCTGTAACTAACGCAATTCCATCGAGCTCCAAAACCTTATCAACCACCGACTTCACGCATTTATCGACGGTTTCGGCAGCGATGATTGCAGAATTAATATTTCCCGTGTGACCGACCATATCTCCATTAGCCCAATTTGCTCGTAAAAATTTATAATGCTTAGATGCTAAAGCATCAATAAGGCTATCCTTTACTTCAATCGCTTTCATCTTCGGATTATCTTCAATCATTTCACTGGGATCCGACTTTATCTCGACATATTTTTCATATTCCTCACAAACATAGCCCTCTTTATTTCCGTTCCAGAAATAGGTTATATGGCCATATTTATGAGTTTCTGCGATCGCGAATTGTTGGATTTTTTCAGCACATAGATATTTTGAAAGTGGGTCCTCAACTTCAGGAGGCTCAATAAAGTAATTTCTGGGAAGACCTTTCCTTTTATCGTATTGCTCTAAACCATAATAATACACGCTTGGGTCACAATTCTTCTCAAACCCGTAGTCCAGACTCTCAAATGCTTCTGAGATCTCCACTGCTCTATCTCCTCTGAAATTAAAATTAATTACTCCGTCTCCAGGCTCCATCTTTCCAATTGGATTTTCATCATCATTAATTATCACAAAAGATGGTAGATATTGATCGCTGATATCCGGATCGCGTTTTCGCGCCATTTTTATAGCCTCGCTGGCCGAGCTGAAGTATCCTGGGTAGTCTGAATGCTGTTCTGGTATACCACATACATGCGCATCCCATCCTCTTTTTACCACCTCCCAATCGGAATAATATCTATCCATAGTGACTCTCATCCTTCCCCCACCAGACGCGATTTTATAATCAAATGAGTGATTGATGTTTATCTGTTCTAATTTATCATTTAATCGTGTTATATATTCTAAGGCAGATTGAGGAGGTACATCCCTCCCATCTAATAATGTGTGGACTCGAACCTTTTTCATTTGTGAGTCTTTGGCTCCATCTAATAATCCAAATAAGTGAGATATATGACTATGCACATATCCATCAGATAGGAGACCCAAAAAGTGGAGTGTGTTATTGTTTTCAATTATTTTAGATGTGAGTGTATTCCATTCCTCCCTTTTGAATAATTCCCCTGATAAAATCGCTTCTTTAGCTAAGGTTGCCCGTTGTTTGACTATTCTGCCAGATCCCAGGGCATTATGAGCCACTTCAGAATTTCCCATCTCCTCATCAGTGGGTAAACCAACAGCGGTTCCGTGGGCTTTCAAAGTTGTAAATAGATTTTTTTTGGGACACTCTTCTCTTAATTTATCCAAAAACGGAGTATTAGCTCGGAACACCGCATTCGAGTCCGTCGGCTTTCCTATTCCAATTCCATCCATAATTATTAACGTTAAAGGACCCTCAGTTCCTGCAAAATCTTCTAATTTTTCCAGTTTGCACTCTTTCATTAGTAATTACCACTTAAAAACTTCTTACCTAATTTAACATATAGATAGATCTTATAATCATGGGGATCAATTTAGGCTTTCTCAATATAGATTATAAATATTCCTAAATATTTGGTAGGATCCAATGAAAATTTACCGTAATTCTTTTTAACAAAAAAAACTAATTTTGAACATATGAATTCAAATGATATTTGTTATCTTCCAGCCTATGAGATGCGCGATAAGATCGAGACACAAGAATTAACCTCTCTGCAAATAACTGAAGCAATCATTGAAAGAATCGAAAAATTCAATGAGAAAATTAATGCATATTGTACGCCTACCTTCGATATCGCCCGAGAAAATGCCAGGCAAGCGGATAAAGCCGTTAAAGAAGGAAAAGATTTACCTCCTCTCCATGGAATTCCAACATCGATTAAGGATCTAGTTCTTACCAAAGGAATTAGAACTACATTCGGGTGTGTTCTCTATGAGAATAACACACCAGAAGTGGATGAGGTGGTGATCGAACGATTGAAAAATGCTGGTATGGTCTTACTTGGAAAGACTAACACGCCCGCATTTGGACACCAAGCCGTGACAGATAATCCTATTTTTGGAAAAACAAAAAATCCGTGGAATTTAGAACGCACATCAGGAGGTTCAAGCGGGGGGGCTGGAGCTTCTGTGGCATCAGGAATGGGTCCGTTGGCCCTTGGCTCCGATGGAGGGGGCTCAATTCGAATTCCGAGTAGTTTTTGTGGGGTATATGGCTTGAAACCATCGTATGGTCGGATTCCCCATTATCCCTCTGCGGGAATTAAATGGACTGGTCTGGATCATTATGGTCCCATTGTACGATATGTAAAAGATGCAGCAATTATGTTAGATGTCATGGCGGGACCTTTCGGTGGAGATAGACACTCTTTACCGAAAACTGATATAACTTATTCTGATCTTGTAGATATAAAACCAAAAAACTTAAAAATCGGATATTCTTTTGATTTAGGATTTATAAAAGCAGTAGACCCTGAAGTAGAAAAAGTAGTTATGGATTCCGTTCAAAAATTCGGCGAATTTGGCTGGCAACCAGAAAAAATGAAAATGAAGCTCAAACGACCCGAAATGGCCTTTAACACACTGGTAACAGCAGGCTTGGCTCATGATTTGGAATCATACCTTGAAGAATGGCAAGAACAGATGAGTCCTAATTTGGTACGGATGGTCCAAGCTGGGCTTACGTATTCTGCGGTGGATTTAGAAAGAGCCATGTATCAAAGAAAACTAATCCATGAGGAAATTTTTAAACAATTTCAAAAATACGATTTAATAATCACTCCTTCCACCGGCGTCTATCCGTTCGAGTTAGGGAAAATGTTTCCCTCAAAAATCGCTGGAAAAAGGGCTTCACCGGTGGCGTGGATGTCATTTACTTTCCCCTTTAACTTAACAGGAAATCCTGCTGCGTCTATTCCCTGTGGATGGTCAAGCGAAGGCACACCAATTGGAATGCAAATTGTTGGAAAACAGTTTGATGAAGAAACTGTCCTTCAAGTCTCAAAAGCATTCGAAGAATTACAACCTTGGCAAGATAAAAGACCTGACTTAAACTAATATATATATTACATTTCTTTTTTTTTAGAACAAGTAGAACAGACTTGATAGATCTTTATGATTTGATCCTCGGGTTTAAGATCTAATTCATCTATTAAATTTTCCCAAAACAATTTAATTTTATCTGAATAGATATCCTCAATTTTACCGCATTTAGTACAAATTATATGAATATGGAATTCTGAACGAATATCATAATGTTTAATATGGTTAATACTCATACTTTTAACAATTCCTAATTCTTCCTCAAAAAGATTTAATATTTGATAGACTGTTGCCAAACTAATATTTGGATGCTTTTTTATTACTTCTTGATGTAGTTCTTCCGCATTTGGGTGAATTTTACTTTCTTTTAGCGTATTATACACAACTATACGTTGCGGAGTTATTCGTTTATTATGCTCCTTGAGTTTAGACTTTAAAATATCTATTCCCATATATATCAAATAAATTAATAGATTATAAAATCAATTATTTAATACTATAAAATCTTTCTTAATAATGATTATTAATAACAAAAAAAATCTAATATAGTGAAAAAGATGGGAGAGAAACAAATGAGCATCCCCTTAATTGGAGATAAGTTCCCCAAGATGGAAGTACAAACAACCCATGGAATGATGACATTACCCGATGATGTTACATCAAAAGGGAAATGGCTTATCGTTTTCAGTCATCCGGCAGATTTTACACCGGTATGTACTACAGAATTCCATGGTTTTGCAACGCGTTTTGATCAGTTCCAACAATTAAATACGGAACTGGTAGGGCTTTCAATAGATCAAGTTTTTGCCCATATAAAATGGACTGAATGGATCAGTGATAATTTGGATACAGAAATCCCGTTTCCGATTATTGCAGATCACGGACCAGTTGCCGAACAATTAGGGATGGTCCATCCAGGCCAAGGGGCAAGCACGGTGAGAGCGGTTTTTATCATTGACCCAGAGGGCACTGTTCGAATTATTTTATATTATCCAAAAGAAATTGGGCGAAATATGGATGAAATCATTCGCGCGCTAAAAGCCCTTCAAACGGCAGACAGAGAAGGAGCAGCAGTTCCGGCAAATTGGCCTAACAATGAACTCATAGGAGACCATGTAATTGTCCCCCCAGCAAAAGACGTCAAAACCGCAAAAGAGCGACTTCAATCTAAAGAATTCGAAT
Organism: Promethearchaeota archaeon; assembly: GCA_014730295.1. Next base: position 16,752 of record WJIN01000200.1, read on the forward strand.
GCTACGACTGGTGGCTCTGCCACAGACCTCAAAAGAAATAAATATATTTCTATATCTTTCTTTTTTTATAAACTTTTATTTAATTGGAATAAAGCGAACGAGATATCCGTTGAATTTATTCTCTTTCTCAAGTATAGCTTTAGCATTTCTGTAGTATAAAAATAATAAACTTATATTAGACAGAATTATCTATAATCTACTAGACAAATGGATATTTCTTTTAAGCAATTTATTCAACTAAAATGATTGAAGAAAGCGAATTGGTATTATTCATTCTAGGAATTGTCTCATTCATATTCATTATTATAAATTATTCTAAACTTAAACAAATTCCCGCTTTTAATATTTTTATAGTATCGATTTTGATTCTTCTGATAGCATGGTTTTGTACGGTGTTTGAAGCTGTTTTTTTCTACGATATACTGAACCTTATTGAACATATTTGTTATTTTTTTAGTTCTATTACGATTTTAATCTGGATTATTTATATTATAAAAGCGAGGAGGTCTGAAATCCATGCTGGAAATTAGTATTCTAGACCTCTTATCTTTATCAATTCTACTCATAGCACTTATTCTAATATTAACTCAGACTAAATTGTATTTTAGTAAAACAGAAAATATCCTTATTATAATGTTTCTTGTTCTCTTGGCTTATTATCATTTTATCAATTTTTTGGAGTGGGCGAATATAAACCAATTTCTTTCTGATTATGAAGATTACTTTGCAATATTAATTCCTCTGTGTTGGATTTTTTTCTTATATGTACATATCGAAAAAATAAATCAAAAACAGTTAAAAGTAAGGGAAAGTAAATTAAATCTGTTATATGAGCGCACTGACCTTTATAAAAACTTGTTTGCTCATGATGTGAAAAACATATTTCAAAATATCCAATCCGCAACTGATTTATGTAAACTTCACTTAAAGAAATTAGATAATTATCCCCGTGATTCCATATTTATATTTGAAACTATTGAGGAACAGATTAAAAGAGGGCGAGCCTTAGCAGAAAATGTATATAAACTCTCTCAAGTTCAAAAGCTTAACAAACCATTAGAACGAGTAGATTTGGTTTCACTATTACAGGAATCGTCTAAAAATGTCTTAAATTCATATCCACTTAAAAATATTCATTTAGACTTTGAGAGCCCATCAAATCATATCTACGTTATGGCAGATAATTTCTTATTGGACGTTTTTGAAAACATTTTGACTAATGCAATTTTACACACTGATAAAGCGGAAATAATGATTAAAATTAAAATTTCGGGGCATGAAAATCCAGAGGACAAATTTATTATCGTCCACATCTTAGATAATGGACCGGGAATAGATCCTTCCATCCGAGAGAAACTTTTTAGGGGATTAATCCCAGAAAGTAAGATTGGAATGGGACTTGGACTTTTTTTAGTAAAATTGATCATAAACAATTATGATGGAGATATTGGAGTTGAAGATAACAAGGAACCTTTATTCGGTGGGGGAAGTAAATTCACCGTAAAGCTTAAAAAAGCATGAATTCTGAATTTGGAACTATGAAAAAAATCATTCAGATTCTTTAAAGTATTTAGAATGATTTGAGATGACTCGTGGTAATATAAGTACTATCGCCGATATTGATCCGCTTTTTTATCAAATCCTCTAGAGTGCTATAGTCTCCAATTATACTATTTGAAGATATGATTTTCTTCAAGTTGGCTCCATCTCCTAATACGGACTCATAGAGGATACATTTTTCAATCGTGACATTATCTCCAATCGAAACATTCGGACCGATTACCGAGTTTGTAATTTTCACATTTTCTCCAATACATACAGGAGGTACAATTTTAGAATCTTCGATATGACCAGATTTGAATAAATTCTCGTAGAGAGGATCCTTGAGTCTAATCTCTGATAAGAGGTATCGATTTCCCTCCAGTAAGCTTTCAGGTCTCCCGAAGTCCAGAATTTTAGTTTTCATTTCATTGATTCTAATCTTATAATCTTCATCTAATAATTCTTGGATAATGGGTGTAAATTGATGTTCTTCGCCATTTTCTAATTCTATCCTATTTTGCTCTTCTAAAAGGTCAAACATTCTAGGAGCAATTTCCTTACCGAAAAGATAGGCTCCGGACACAGCATAGTCAGAGATATATTCTTTAGGTTTCTCAACAATTTCTTTAATATAACCATTTTTATCTATTTTTGTGATTCCATAATACTGCGGGTTTTCAACTCGCTTTACATTAATTACGCCTTCACAATCATTTTGGTGGTAAGTCAAAAGTATTGTGCTATAATCCTCCATCGGTAATCTATCACTAAGACAGATAAAAATATCATCGTTTTCAACAAATTCTTTTGCTAAGAGAATTGCATCTCCTAATCCAGAAAAATAGGGGGTTTCGTCTATATATCCCATGGGTCTCTGTTCTCGGAATTGGATATTAAAATAGTCAGAATAATTATTAAGTAAATAATCCGTTATTTGTCGTTTTTTGTATCCGACAATAAACAAAATCTCAGTTTCTTCAGGAAACGTCTTTTTCAGCTTTAAAAGAATATGATCTATTAATCTCTTACCCGCAACCTTTAGAAACGCCTTAGGCTTTGAAAAGGTGAATGGCTGGAGGCGCTTACCCACACCGGCGATTGGAAATATTATAAACATTTTGTATGCTTGTCTATTCGACTTTTTGGTAGAGAATTTAATTAAAAGACTAATGATCTAAAATATCTTCTAAAATCTTATAGTATTTCAATTCTTTTAATTTTTCTTCTATTTCCTTCCGTAGTTTTCTAAGATAATAATTATCTGATCTTGTTCTCTCTTGACCGCGAAGTTTTTTATTAATGGCGATTCGGATTTGTTCATCTAAGAAATCAGGAGGGATCCTTCGAAAGTCTTTTATTAATTCTTTCTTGCTTTTTTCTTTAGGTTTATTTGCTTTGTGGTGGTTGATGTGAAGGATTCGATGTAAATTTGATACCCACATTTCAATTTTACTTTTGTCTCCCTTAAGATAGGTACGACTGTCCAGCCACTCCTTAAATTCAACGATCTTTTCTAAAAAATAATCCTCCTTAACTTGATTTTCTCTAAGATCTTCATCTGAATCATCTTCCTCCTCTCCGATTAAATTTTTAATACTTTTTAATTCTAATTCCTTCTTCTCTTCTTTGCTTAATTTCTTATAGGTTTGATCCCTCTTACGTTTTTTTTCCAGCCATTCCTCATCAGATAACCATTTATCAATTGACATTTTCAAGAAGTCTTATACTATTTGTTTTAATTAATCAACATCTACAGCTATCCCACATTGATTACAACGTTTTACCCCTCGAAATAACGTATTTCCGCATTCTGAACAATGATATCGTTTTTCTTCCATCTCGACCCATTTTTCGGTGCCCAATTCCCGCCATTGAGGAATAGTCCTCATTATCACTTTCTTACCCACTTCTAACGGAAAATTCTCAATATATTTACATGGAAATTCATCACATTCAAAACAACCGTTTATATTTTTTTCATTCACACACTCTTTGATTGAGCATCTTTCACATACGGGAAAAACCTCCCCTTTAGAAAGGCATCCCGTACACTTAATATCTTCGATTCCCTTTATGAACGGTTTATACACCTTTGTAAGAGCGTCCTTAAACTTTCTGTTCTCGTCTCGATGAGCAATATAGACAGCACAAACACCACAATATAATCCACATGGAGCCAAGAGTTCGGGTTTAATATCGACCATGTTTATAGTCTTTTGTTTTTAGCAGTTATAATTCACAAGATCAATTTTTATCTTTTATATTTTTTTATTTATAACTTTTCCGATAATTTTGAAAAAGGAAATGGTTTTCCATGCCCTGGATAGACCATTTGAATATTCTTTTCTTTCAGCTCTTTAACATTTTCTTTTGCTTTTGCAAGATCGTCAATTAAATAATGTAAATGCGGTTTAGTGATATTTACAAACAAGTCTCCGCAAAAGAAGTCTCCGTCCTGTGTCAATATGCCTATGGATCCAGCTGAATATCCCGGGAGATGAAGGATAGAGGCATTGAAATCATATTGATTGAGTGAATCTCCACCCTCTTTATATAGGTCGGGTTTAAATCTCTCAAAATCACCTTCTTTTCCAAAAAAAGACATTATCCTAAAAAATGGGGAATATTTATCTGGATCATCTTTTCTATTATATTTCATATCCCCCTTCTCAGCTATGACGGAATCTCCTTCATGCATTGCTACTTTTACCTCAAACTTGTCCCGCAGATATTTACAATTCCCGCAGTGATCTGTATCACCATGCGTTAATACAATCAACTGAAGGTTCTCACTATTACAGCCACCCTCTTTTGAATCCCGCTCTATTTCATGCCTTTTATCAGAAAATCCCGTGTCAATGAGTAGGAACTTCTTACCGTTTTTGAGCAAATAGCAATTTACAGACTTATGTGTTATTGTAGTGATTGAAACCACTTCAAGCGCCTCTTTGCAACTTTTTATCTCATTTTTTTTTAGAATATATTAATTAGAAATAGAACTCAAATTTTTTATATCTTCCTTCTCTATCTTGGAAAAAGATATATTAGTACTTACTCGCTACGCATTTGATTATTTTCATTAAATTAAAATTCTCAAATGGATATTTATTAACTGAAATGGGATTTGAAAATATTAAAGGAATCATTTTCGATTTTGGCTTCACACTCTTTTATTTTCAAAACGCAACCGTGGAAAAATATCTTGATTGCTATGAAAGAGGACTCAAACGATGTTCGCAAAAATTAGCTGAAATGGAGATCTTGAAAAGCCACTCCGAAGAGAGACGATTTCGCAGTAAATTCAAAAAAAAACGTATGAAATCTTTTCAATCAAGCAGAAAAACAAGTGAGGAATATCCCACCTCAGATATATTCAGAGAGGTTGGGGATGAGATGCTTTTACAAATATCTAATGAGGAATATTCTCAAATAGCAACCTTATACCATTCTTGTGAAGAGGAGGAATGGATTCCATTCAAAAATACCGAGCATACACTTCAAAGATTAGTAAAATTAGATTTGAAATTGGCAGTCCTTTCAAACCATCCCCATCATATAACGATTGAAAATATGTTAAAATCACGTGGGCTGGTTAAATATTTCGATGTAATCATAACTTCTGCCAGCTATGGAAAACGTAAACCTCATCCCGCCATATTTAAACATACACTCAATAAGATGGGATTTGGAGAGGATGAAGCCTCCCTGGTTTTAATGGTCGGGGATGAGTATGCAGACATTATGGGTGCTCATCGCACGGGGTTACAAAAAATATTCTTTCAAAGGACCGTAGAATTTCCTTTTGAGAAAGAGATCCCCCTTGATAATTATGAAAAGATTAAGGAGATTTCTGAGATTTTAAATTATATATAAATAAATAATGGTGACCCAGGGGGGATTTGAACCCTCGATATCTGGCTTTTTACAGCACATAAGCTCTATGTACTACCGCAAGCCAGCGCCCTATCCATACTGGACTACTGGGTCCTATTTATAAATTAAATTCCTAATGCTTAAAATGTTTTTACTAATTATTGATAGTAATTAAGAATCTTAGTTAAAATTATGTCTGATAAATATCTTGTAATATTCGATATGGACGGAGTACTTTCTGATACGGGAGAAGCACATTATGAGAGCTGGAAGATGCTCGCTGATGAAATTGGCGCGGATTTTGATCGAGAGTTTTTTGAAGAAACCTTTGGTCAGCAGAGTATTCCTATCACGAGAAAGCTAGCGGGAGAAAGCCCCAGCAAAAAAGAGATAGAGGAGTGGGCAGACTTGAAGGAAAAATATTATAGAAGAATCATAAAAGATAAACTAGAGCCTTTACCTGGAGTAATGGAGCTATTAAATGGATTAAAAAATCACGGATTCAAATTGGCAGTCGGTTCCAGTGGACCTCCTGAAAACGTTAAACTGCTATTAGAAAGTTTAGACTTAGAAGATTATTTTGATGTTATCATAACAGCCGCTGATGTGTCTGAAAGCAAACCCGCTCCCGATGTATTTCTCAAGGCAGCTCAGAAGCTGAATTTAGAAACTAAAAATGTTCTCGTAATAGAGGATGCACCCGTGGGAATAGAAGCTGCCAAAAGATCAAATATGAAAACAATTGCTCTCACCACCACGCATCCGCAAGATGAATTAATGGATGCGGATCTAATTTTACCAGATCTCAGAGGTTTAACCGTAGAACAAATTCTTAATATAATAGAACAATAATTAGTTAATCAATTAAATTAATTCTCTTATGATCTTTCTTTGTCTTGGAAACTCGCTGACCTCGGGATATCCCGGCTATTCTCCATCAATAGACGGTATATCTAATGGATATGGGAACGAAAAATCTCAGTACATTTATTGGTTATATGAATATTGTCTCGAATTTCTTGAAAAGAATCTTGGGACGGTTGATAATTATATTTTGGAGGATCTTAAATTTATTAACAAAGGAATCCCGGGGGAGCTAACGCGAAACCTTCTAAATCGACTCGAGAGAGATGTGATCGATTATACTCCAAAACCCGAGTATTCCATCATAATTGGAGGGACAAATGATTTGGGATGGGGCATCCCTAACAATAAAATCTTAGATAATATAAAATCATTACATAACCTATCTAGGGAAGAAGATATTGTTTCTATTGGGGCTAATATTCCACCAATTCGTCAAGAATCAACAAGCAGAAATTATCATGAAAGAAAAGTTCAATTAAATCAAAAATTATCAGAATACTTCGAAACTCAAGATATTCCTTTTATTGATTTATTTAATGGTATGGCTAACATGCAAGGAAATTTAAAAAAAGAATATGCGGTTTCTGATGGACTGCATTTCTCTGTTCAAGGATACAAGCAAATGGGATTAGTTATTTTTAATGATGTGATAAAGGCATTGCTCGAAGTGGCTTATTTTTAAAGGATACAAACTAAACACAAGAGAATTTTATTCAATGATTTTTATCTTATTTTGGCCCTTCTTTTTTAGAACTTCCAAACCAATTTTATAAATTTCTCGTGCCAATTCAGTGATTTTCCATCGTTCATATCCCTTTACATAGGTCGAAAAAGTATTATGTAAAGGAGCTTTCCATTTCATTGGAATATCCAACGCCCCAATTTGAGCACCTATAATGGCTCCAATATTACCACAATTACAATCCGTATCTAATCCCATATTAGCCGCGATACTGATAGATTTTCCAAGAGGATCACCGCTCTTTGATCCGTAAAGAAGTGCTAAGATGATAATTCCCGCATTTGGAAGGACGTGAACTCCCGAAACAAATCTATTGAGAAATTTTGTACTTCTTTCACTAAATGAGTTTTCATTCTCCAAGAGTTCATTTCTTCTAACATAATGCCAATACTGGATGAGCTCGTGCCGTGCGCGTTTATACTCATTCGGATACTTCCTATGCAATCTAATTGCATTCTTAACCATTTGCGTATATAAGCTTTTTCGAGCTGAAGGAAGAAATTCAAGAGCATTGTTGATATTTTTGGTAATATTTGAATCAAAAAATGCTTGAGAAATGAGGAGTGCTATGAAAATCTCGCCTTCAATCCCAATTCCCGCATGAGAGATTTCACCGTCAATCTGTGCATACTCTTTCGCAACTTTGGGTAATCCTGGAGATATCTGACCCCAGATATCCGCTCTCATCTGAGCCCCTATTGCGTCATAATAGATATTATTTACCTTTCCTGAGTCGGGAGGTTTAATTCCCGCCTTCAAATTAATCAATGCCCTTTTTTCGGCTGTAAAAATCTGAGTATAAAGAAGACGAACCCATTCTCGAGCTATTTGCTCAGAAGAAGGATCTATTCCATATTTTTTCAAAGCTATGAGAGCACAGATCTCATACATTTCATCATCATTGACGTACTCGATATCAATTGGTTGCGGATAATATTCAATTTCACCATAAAATAACTTTCTCATTACTGTGGGCATAAATTCGACTGGAGCGCCCACAAAGTCACCAGACACTCTTCCTAACCATGAGCCGTAGACTTTATTATAGTACTCTTTTTTAGATATTTCTTTCATACTTTCTATAGGATATAAATTTTAATTTTGTTCAATATTCTTATATTTAAATTTACTTTTGGGTTTTTATAACTATTCTTACCTAAAATAGAGAGGGATTTAATTCATATCGCGGGGATTTATTCTTTAGAGATGTAAAAAGAGATCTACTCAGCAGAGGGCTCATTATTCCCGTTCCTTTTAATTCAGAAATGATGGCTCCCGCTCTTTCTTCTAAGCGTAACTCTTTACAAATCCTAGTTATTTGTTGACCCGTGATCCCATAATTTTTAGCTTCATTATATAATTTTTTGACTAAATAGGGTATTTTCTTATACTCCTTTTCACCAATTTTATCGAACGTAATTCTAATAGCCTCTTCGGGATTCCATAAACTTGAATCAATCGCAAGCTGCACTATGGTTTTTATTATACTTGGCATATTAAATGATTGATTTGGATTTAATGCAAACTCGGTATCTTGCCATTCTAGTCCTCTGCAGGTATTATTTGGAATTAAAATCTTAAAATCAAACAAGATAAATAAGAGATCCTCCACATTTTTTTCTGAAACATTCTTAATCTGTTTTAAAGTAATTCCATTTTTAATAAGCGTCAATTCTAATATTTCGGCTATTGTCTCAATAAAATTAGTCTCGAGATTTTCATGGAAGAGGGACTTTATGGCTTCAAACAATTTTCTATTCATAATAGGTTATCTGAATATTCTTTTTATCTCTCAAGGGGAAAATTTACCAATTGAATAGTAGTAGAATCTCAATTTAAAAGTTTTTTGATTTAGAAATTAGATTTTTTACTCGAAAAGATTGATTCCTCTTAACATTTCCCTGCTCCAAGTATTAAAATTACTGAAGCTTGGATAAAAATTGACCTCATCACTTGGAAAAAACATCAATTATCTAAAGAAAAACAAAAAGAAAAAGTCTAATATAGTAAAAATTTCAATCTAACTTTCATAATCGTTTTTAGTTCCCATTAATGTGGTAGTTTCTTCAATAGCTTGACTCAAATCTGAATCTGTGCGACAATAGGTGACAATTTTATCCAATTCATTTAAATCAGAGAATGAACACTCAACTATTACATCCCACCCACCATAGATCGCCGTAGCGTAGGTAACTTTCCAATCCTCACCCTCTTCTTTAGAACTGAGACCTTTCAACTTATCCACAACATCCCATTCTTTCCCTACCATCTTCAAGCGAATGAGAATATATCCGCGATAATAGCCCATTTTAGATCAACTCAATAATTATCAATTAAAATCTTTTATGCTTTTATATTTCTTAGTTTGCTTTACTTTAAAAAAATTCTTACTAATGATTTAATCTGATATAGGTGATAATCAATTGGTTTTTTTGAAAGAATTCATTATTAATTCGTAGTAGATTCAGTTTTAGATGCAAAATATAAATTAGAAATTGGACCTGTGGTGAAAATGGATAAGGAACAAGTTGAAAAAATTCTTTGGAAAAGCGGATTAAAAAATGCTGTACAATTTAATGGCAATCCAAATAAAAAAGCGATAATGGGAAAATTAATGGCACAGAGAGAGGATCTTCGACCTCATGCAAAAGAAATCATTCCAATGGTGGACGAAATAATTGAAAAGATAAATACTTTAGATATTGAGCAGCAAAAATCTAAACTTTTAGAAATGGATCCTGACGCATTAAAAGAAGAAGAATCCGAGGAAGAAGAAAAAGAGTTGCCCGATTTACCCAACAAACAAAAATACGAGAGAATCGTAATGAGGATGGCACCTTATCCTTCGGGTGCGTTGCATCTAGGAAATGCCAGGATGGTCGTTTTGAATGATGAATATGTAAAAAAGAATAATGGAGAACTTATCCTATTCTTTGATGATACAATCGGAAGTCCAAAATCTTTAAGAGAAACTCAACCAAAGAAGGCTAAATATGTCTTGCCAGAAGCCTATGAACTTATTAGAGAAGGATTAGAATGGTTGGGAGTGGATTATACTAAAACTTATTACAAAAGCGATAGGCTGGAAATCTATTATGAATATTGTACTAAGTTGATAAATGACGATCTAGCATATGTATGCTTCTGTTCTGCAGGGGAATTTAGAGAAAAGTATAAAAACCAAAAAAGAGAATGCCCACACCGAAATCACACTATCCAAAAAAATATGAAAGAATGGGATAATATGCTCAAGGGCCAATATGAGGAAAGGGATGCTGTAGTACGATTGAAAACAGGAATGGATAATAAAGATCCCGCACTCAGAGATCAAATAATTATGAGAATATCAGAAGCAAGCCATCCTCGTATAGGAACGAAATACATTATATGGCCCATGCTAGAGTTTTCTTGGGCAGTGGATGATCACTTAATTGGAGTTACGCACATATTGCGCGGATCGGACTTGATTAAAGAAGATTTCATAGAAGACTTCATTTGGGATCACTTCAAGTGGGATAAGGCCCAATTTCTCCATTATGGCCGAATAAATTTTCCAGATATGAAATTAAGCAAAACAGACGCGCGAAACAAGATTGAGTCTGGGGATTATGATGGATGGGACGATCCAAGAACTTGGAGTTTGCAATCTTTACGCAAGCGAGGCTTTCGACCTGAAGCGGTGAGAAAGACCTTATTGGATTTAGGAATGTCCATGTCTGGAATCACCTTCTCCGTTAATTGGCTATATTCAAATAACCAAGAGCTTATCGATGATGTTTCTGATAGATATTTTTTCGTAGAAAATCCAATCGAAGTAAAGATTGAGAATATTCCTTTCGATAATATTACTGCGGAACCCCTCCTCTTACCTACTAAGCCAGAAAAAGGAGTTAGAGAGATATTCTGCCAAATCAAAGAAGGGAAATTAAAGGTCTTTATTTCCAAAAAAGATGCGGGGCAATTCAAAATAAATGAAATAATACGATTAAAAGATTTAATGAATATTGAGATAAGATCGGTAGATTTGCCCAACAATACGATTAATGCGGCATTTCATAGTAAAGAGTTAGATAGAGAATATTCAATTATCCAATGGGTTCCAGATGATGATAAAATAAAAGTCTCTATACTCAAACCGGACAGCACCTGTTCAGAGGGCTACGGAGAGATTAATCTGAAGGAGATTCCTATGAAAAAGCCTATTCAATTTGAGAGATATGGTTTTGTCAATCCAATCCGATTTAAAGATCAGACACTTTTTTGTTATTTTACTCACTAAAGTTCTTTAAGTCTTTTATTTAGGATTTAAAATAAAATTATTCATATAGGATTCATTTCTTTATAGTATTGAATGAGCGAAAACAATTCAAAGACCAACTCTGAAGGTCACAAAGATAAATGGGAATTTTGTCCCTATTGCGGAGAAAAATTACCGACAGATTCAGGTAATATTACCTACTGCCCCTCTTGTGGTTTTAGTATTAAGAAATTTAAAGAAGGAGGCACTATGACTTACGCTCGGGATAAATTCAGTGATTTCACGGAGGTAAAACTAACCGAAAAAGAACTATCAGATAACATAAAAAAGCCTTTATGGAGTACCTCATCTTCAATATTTTTACCGCTTTTTGCGTTTGCCACTATGGAATTCATCGTAGTGGTAATCTTTATTATGTTAGTATTTATATTTCCTGAGATTCTTTTATTGGAAGAACTCATAGATAATACGCTTTTTTTGATTATTTTTTCTGTTTTTGAATTTATATTTATTTTTATCCCCTTGATGGCCGTTGGTAAATATCTCCAGAACCCAACTATAAAAAATCGTTTTGGTGTTTTAGGGATTCCTATCGATCAAACTAAGCGGGATAAACTCAAAGAAATCTTCTTGGGAATTGGATTTGCTGTTGTTGGAGTATTTTTGGTAAATTTAGTTTCCTTTCTCTTAGAGTTGATTTTAAGTTTTTTCTTCGATTTAGATTTGGTTTTTAATTCTCAAAATCCGAGTAGTGAAATAGACAACTATATTTCTTCGGCCAATTTGTTTGAAATTATTTTGTTAGTTCTCATTATGATCCTTGTTGTAGGTCCATCTGAAGAAATAGCATTTCGAGGATATACACAGAAAGGATTAGTCAGAAATTTAGGAAACAGTTCGGGTATTTTTATAACTGCCATTATTTTTACGGCAATACATCTCCTTACTTTAATTTTAACCGCATTTGCTTCACCTATCTCGTTTTTCGTTCAATTTATCTTGATGATTTTTCCATATTTTGCCCTTTCTTTATTGTTAGGGATGCTCTTTCATTATAGAAATGAAAATCTAATTGCTCCTATAGTATTACATGGTGTCTATAATTCTTTAACGGTGATTTTAGGTTATATTTTTTTTAATGGAACAATTGAAGATTTAAATGTATTCTTCCTAATAATTATATTATTAATGGTAATATCATTTTTCAGTTACTATATATTAGATTATATTGAAAAAAATAATAAGTGGTAATAATCTATGAGCATTTTAGATAGAATTATAACGGGATCAAGTGATAAGGTAGCAAATTGCGCTATTGGGTTAGGAAATTCAGAATATCATAATAATAAAATTCTCTATGCAACCATAAAATTCCTAAATCAATTTAAAAAAAATGAGTTTTTAAAAATATATTTATTTGGCGAAAAAGAATACACTAACCTTATTTCTGAGAATTCGAGTTATTCCAAACATCGCGAAAAAATTGAATTGGTAGATTCTGAAAATCCCACAAAAACAGTATTTGATTATTTATCTGACTTTAAAGTCAATTGTATTATCAGAGGATCTTTAAGCTCCTCTCGTTTTTTAGAACAAGTGAAAGAAACATTTGAAATTCAAAAAGTTCATAGACTCGCACTTTTAGAGACACATAGCGGTTCACAGTTCTTTTATGGTCCAGTTGGAATTGATGAATGTAAAGATCTCTCCTCCAAATTAGATTTTGTCAATCTTGCTTTGGATCAAATTAAATCTTTTGGATTGACTCCTAACGTGAGTATTTTGAGCGGAGGAAGGGAAGGAGACCTTGGTCGAAATGCTCGCGTAGATCAGACTATTAAGGAGGCGAAAGAGGTCGTTAAGCATTTTCAAGAAATGTATCCTGAAATATTGATTTCCCATGATGAAATATTGATAGAAAATGCCATAGATAATAATGTAAATTTAATTATCGCTCCAGATGGGATTTCTGGTAACCTAATCTATAGAACTCTTGTGCATTTAGGCGCTGGTAAAGCCTATGGGGCAATCTATATGGGATTGAATAAAATTCTCGTTGATACGTCAAGAGTGGGAAACCTTAATGAAATCTATGGTGCACTTCTTTTAGCATACAGTTTAATAGAATAAATAGTCATTATTGAATTGAAAATATTTTTCCTCTCTTTTTAACTTAAAATACAATGCAGAACTAGATAATTAAAAATAAAAAAAATAGAAATAAGTTTTATTATTCTGTCCATTGATATGGTTTTGGTCCCATAAAAATTATAACAAATGCACAAAACCATACAGCTGCTCCGCCCCAATAAGACCAACTAAAAATTGTAAGAATTATTGCCCAAACGAACATCCATGGAAATCTAAAATTGCCTAAGACTAATACATCGTTCAGTAAATAATCCCAGTCTTGTTCTTTACACTTGTTGGAAAATCGAGGTCTCAAAATAGCAATCGCAAATAAAACCTCAACAATAGCGACTATTATGTACCAGACAATTGTAGCCCATGGAATAAATTGAGCATATAGTGGATTAGTTAACAATGGAAGCCAAGGGCTTAGAGTAACAAATATCATAATTATTGAAATTAATCCATTCAATGCTGCAATTACCCATGCCCATGTACCAGCTATTGTGACAATCGGTTCAAGGGTTTCCCATATGGAACTCGGTTCTTTTGAAGGAGCTGGTTTTGGTGCTTCAGTTCCTTCGGGTTGTTCATTTTCCTTAGGTTCTTCTGCCATAAAGTTTCACTTTTTGAATTAAAATTTTACTAATATAACTTTTTAATATATTTTTATATCTATTTTTAGTTTAATATGATATCCATATAAAATCTTTTTTATTCTTGTCATTCAAATGATAAACTAGAGAATTCCAAAAAATTACTAATATACATAAAGGTATTTTTAATCAAATATGGGATCTTCGACGGCTCGGAACCCTTCATCAAGGCTATCAAGTTTTTCCATATCGTTGATATTAATTTCAAAATCAAAAATGTCCGCGTTTTCTTTTATATGGTTTTTACTGCTGGATCGCGGAATCTCTACTATGTGATGTTGAATCCCCCATCGTATTAATATCTGGGCTGGACTCTTATTATATTTTTGGGAGATTTCTTGGATAACGGGATGATCAAATTTATTTGTTCTAGTGAGAGGGGCATATGCCTCTATAATGATATTGTGCTCTCGGCAATGTTCTAAGAGTTCTTTTTGATAAAGGAAGGGAGAAAATTCCACTTGATTTACTGTTGGTATAATTTTTGAATTATTTAATATCTGGTCTAAATGACTAATTTTAAAATTACTAATTCCAATTGCCCTTACTCGTTCTTCTTCATATAGTTTCTCCATTGCTTGCCAAGTTTCGAGACGTTTTGTCCGTGGCCAATGTATAAGATAAAGATCGATATAGTCTACATTTAACCGATTAAGGCTTTTCTCAAATGCATTTATCGTATTTTGGTACCCCATCTCGGTCTCCCAGACTTTAGTGGTAATGAAGATATCCTCTCGAGGTATCCCACTTGCGATGATCGCCTCTCCCACTTCAACCTCGTTGTTATAAAAAGAGGCAGTATCTATTAGCCGATACCCCGATTTCAATGCCCAGATTGTCGCGTTTAACGCGGTGTCTCCTCGCAGATCCCACGTTCCAAAACCTAATATTGGTATTTCCAATCCATTATTGAGTTCATAGGTCGAATTTATACTATAATTCATAATTTTAATTTTCACCTTTCCACATTGTTAACTCCATTTACTCGTATCATCTAATAATCTAAAATCTGCTTTCATTGTATCTATTTCTTCCATATCTTCACTTGATAATTTAAAATCAAACACATCAGCATTTTCTTTGATATGAGCTTCACTTCCGGATTTGGGTATGCAAATAAAATCGTGTTGAAGACTCCAGCGAATTAAGACTTGAGCGGTAGATTTATCATATTTCTTCCCTATTTTTTTCAATGTGGGATGGTTCAGCTTTCTTCCATGGGTTAAAGGACTATAGGCTTCCACTTTTATATTATTATCTCTGCAGAAATCTACTAAATCTTTTTCATCAGAATAATCAAACGGGTGAAGTTCAAATTGGTTTACCGCAGGTACGATATCATGTTTGTCTAGTATTTCTTCAAGATGTTGGATTGAAAAATTCGCCACTCCGATCGCCTTTACTTTTCCATCAGAGTACAATTTTTCAAGCGCTTTCCACGTTTCATTCCTTCTCTTTCTTGGCCAATGGATCAAATATAAATCCAAATACTCTGTATCTAATTTTCTGAGACTTGTTTCAAATGCACTTAGAGTATTCTCATAACCTTGATCTGTATCCCACACTTTGGAGGTTATAAATAATTCATCCCTTGAAAGTCCACTCTCCGTTATGGCTTGTGCAATATATTTTTCATTTCTATAAAATGTTGCAGTATCAATTAAGCGATATCCCGTGTCTATTGCCCATTTGACTGGGTTTATCACTGAATCTCGCTTTAATTTCCATGTTCCAAGCCCAAATCTCGGCATTTCAAGACCGTTATTGAGTTCTATTGTCGAATTTATTGTTATTTCCATTTTTACACCTCTGAGATTTTAATAATCTATTAGTTACAAACCCTATTTATTCTAAAAAACATTCTTTTTATAGATTCTAGAATATATGTTAGATCCTGTTCTTTTATTCAGATAAATGGATAAAAAAAATAATAAAATAAAAATTAAATAGAAAGATTAAAATTAAATAACAATACTACCAAGAATAGCCGGTAAAATCCCCGCAAAAATGATCAATAATACTACATCAACCAGAGCAATTGACCCTATTACCAATTTTTGTTTTTTCGGTTCCCAGTAGTACGCATAAGCCGCCCCTACAAAGAAGGGAATGTACACAAATATAAATACCGTTAGCGCATTCCACCATTCATATACCCAGACAAACGCGGGTGTCATAATTAAAAAGATCTCGATTATCGACGCTAAAGCTGCGTTTCCGATGCCTATCAAAAGCATTTTTGGGACTCCAAATATTTTTTCACTTCGATCTTCCGGTAATAATTTACTCGTTGCTAACCCAGCTATCGCAAACATCAAATTTAATTCTATTGCTAATCCTATTAGAACTAAGTATGAAGTTCCTGTGGGAACCGTCCATAACGCGTGCCCTGAGAAAAATTGGATAATACTATTAATAATTTCTACCAACCAATGAATTACATAAAGCATCATCCCCGCGGCAATCCCATTCCAATTTTCTTTATTCATCTCATTGAAATAAAGGTATAGCACAGCCACTAAGAGAAAAATGATATAAAAATTGAAATTAGTTGGGTCGCGAAGGATGCTTAATGCGTCATCAGTCGCTTCAGGATTGTTTAAAAATAACATTTTATCACAAAATTGTGAATTATTATGGTTGATTTGATTTAATATTCTTTTTAATTTAAATTCATATTGTTAATGAGTCGATGAGTTTTGATCTTTTCTTCGTGAAATTGATGTTTCATGCAGTTTTGTATATACCTGGGTATTGTGAGGGTGATATTTTCCACTAACATTTTTTTATTTTAAGAAAAAGATATTTCATCAATAGTTTAACTAAAATAAAAAGAGAGATCTTAAGAAAATTGAAATAAAAAAAACTATTCTAAACTAATTAATTCCGTTTTATTTGCTTGATTGATGGCTTCTTTAAGACGATGTTGCCATGCATGAATTTTATCAATTTCATCATAAACTTGGCGTTCTGGAACACCAAAATCTAAGATCTCTTCCACGATATAATAATCAATCTCTTCTTGCTCAATTTTGTGTCCTTTCTCGCTTAATGATTGTGTTTTCTTGTATTGCGGTGTAATTCTGCGCCATTTGACAAAATCATCGGAGGACTCAATGACCTCAACTCCTTTAGCTAATTTGGGCACAGCACTCGCAGCATGTTCTAATTTCGGAGCAATATCATTTTTTAAGACCAGTAATTCCGGAATGGTTAAAGAGACTTCTTTTCCTTCTAAGTTTATCATTTGAGCAAATGCTTTTTGATTGGTTAGAGAGATCTGGAGAGCAAGTTTTTTATCTTCCTCAATTAATTCTTGAATTTTTTGCTGGCATTCTTCAATCGAATAGTTCCTTTCATACTCTTTCCGTGTGCCTGGGATAGATTCAAATGCCCTATCTCCCTCGATTGATTTTGTCTCATATCTAATGCTGTTTTTTCCCGAAAGGTTTAATCTGTTTATCCACCGTTCTAATTCCGATTCTATTTGCTTTCTTCGGGAAAATGCATCTCCCAATGTTAATGTCATTTTTTATTTTTCTCGTTGTATTTAGGGCCAGCTGGTTATCCAAGGCCTGATGGAGCCTTATCAGATTTTACCTTTATAGATTTTCATTTGGAAATATATAGATTTAAAGCTATAGGATATACTCCAAAGCACGCCTAATGCTGAGATATACATCTTTAATCTGTACGTTTTATTATATAATATTTACGACCATCAATTGGGTCCAGCTGGCTGAGAATACAAAAGTGTGGATCATATAATAATCTTTTTCCAAAAGATATTCATAGTTTTCGAAATAACAAGAGGAAAAAAACCAAAAAATTCAGCAAATTAAAGTAAATAGTGGGAGAGACGGGATTCGAACCCGCGACCTCTACTTGAACCAATCTTCTTGATTGGAACACTCAGCCCCCAGCCGAGAATCATACCAAGCTAGACTACCCTCCCAGTTTTTAATATAGGGGAATATTACTCATTGTTTTGTTGATATTTCTTAGAACGTTCCTTATTTTTTTAATTTTTCTTATATTCAAATTTAAATCTAATTTCTTTCTTTTTGCTTTTATTGTCACTATTATGATCCTATATTCATAATTAATAAATATCTAGAAGTCAAATTGTAAACAACTAAAAATTATCTTACCAATTTCTTAAAAATGGAAATTTTGAAGAAGAATATCAGTAAAGTTGATATTTCTCATCTCTTAGTTATTTTAAACCTCATTTCACTCGTTATAATCGTATATGGAATAGTTGATTTCATTGTAAACTTTTATCTCTTAGGTTTTGTAATTTTTATGAGCATTGGATTCTCTCTAATAATAATAATTCCAGCAATCGTTTTTTATGTTATTAAAATTCTTAATACCAGAAAATTGGTGGTCTATATTAAATATAAGAATTTTTCTCTGTATCAATTGCTCGGAATATCATTTGCGGTTCTCTTGGTTTTCCTCTATAGCAAAAACTATATTTTATTTTTTCTTATTGGAATACTTGTTGTTGGATATATTATTGGATTGTTCATTAGAAAGATTGATTATTTTACAAAAAATAAATTGATAATTACTCGAATTCTTATTTTTATGATAATTCTATCAATCACTATTCCATATGGATTTTTAGCTCGAGGAACTCTTCCTATAGATCCATCCGTGCAAGTATGGGAGCTTCATCAAATAGATAATCCCGGATATGTATTACCTAATGGGTTAGATAATGCTGATGTGAATAAAGATGGATTTGATGACTATATCATGAATTATGAATGGGATGGATATTTACGCATAGCATTCCACCCCGGAATTGCGAATGTTCATCAGCGTTGGAAAGCGATTAATATTGGAAGAATAGAAAATGCAGAGAGTTCAGCCTTCGGAGATTTTGACAATGACAATAATACTGATGTGGTGGTAGCTCATGGGGAGGAATTTGGCGCTCAATCAGGTGTTCTTATTATTTGGGCCCCAAACACTAGTGAATCGGAAGATCCCGAAAAATGGATTATGAGTTCTGATATTCCCGACACTCGAAATAAAGGACAATTCCACTTTGTAAGGGGATATGATATTAATGAGGACAATTTTACAGACATAGTCGTAGGAGGAAGGGGGACTAATCCAAAAGCAGGCTTAAAATGGCTTGAGGCTCCGAATGATACGCTTCTGAGCAGAAATATGTCTAATTGGAAAGTCCACGATATCGATTCGGCAATAGAAAGCGCTCATGGATTCGAATTTGGAGATATTGATCAAGACGGTGATGATGATATTGTGGTATGTAATTCAGATTGGGATACTAAAGCCAGCGATCAAAAAATTGTATGGTATGAGAATCCTGGTGCCGGAAATCTAAACCAAATTCTCGAATGGAATAAGATGATAATCTATCAAGAACCTGATTTCTATACCAAAGAGCAAATTGCTCTCCACGACTTTAATAACGATTCATTTCCCGAAGTACTTATCTCCACAGTCTCCCAAATCTATATTTTTAACAATTCGGATGGAGGGACAACATGGGATTTAGTAAAAATTTCTAAACCACCATCTACCATATGGAGAACTCGGACCTTAGAAATTGGGGACTTAAATAATGATCTAAAACCGGACATTTTAGGAATGCTTATCCATCATGATGGATATTTACCAAAACACAAAGCTGTGGTATATTGGATGAATTATTCCGGTCCCGATTTCGCAAGCGGCACCTGGCAAACTAATGTGATAAAATGGGGTGATGGATTTATCGGATTGGGAGAATATAATGGTGAGAAATGGGATCAAGCCCAGTTCATTGATATGGATCTGGACGGAGATTTAGATATCGTAGCAAATTGTGAAGAGTTCAATTCCTTGGGATTTGTGTATCTTGCAGTAGTCTGGTTTGAGAATCCATTAGTCAGCAGTTAAGAATTAACGTCATTTTGAAATATTTTGATATCTCGTCATTCTCTCACTTGAAGATAATGATCCTTTTTTAAAACCTTTATGAAAAAAAACATTTATATAGAATTCTATACTAAATTGATAAATAAGGATCATCAATAGTGATTATATTTGATAAAAAATTTCCTACAAAATTGGTCAAATCCTTTTTCCTATATGCTACAAAATCCTGAATTAATTGCTATGGGATTCGCTACCTTAATATTCATTTCTTTTTGTTTAATAATTGCCATTAGAATGATTTATAAAGGTATAAAGTTGAAATATTATACTATTTCCAACATAGGAGTGGTATTTATTGGTGGAGCGACACTATGGTCTGGGGTAGCGTTGAACTTCCTAACAACACTCTTTTTAAATACTTTACCTCCATGGGAATTACATTTTCTTTTCCATGGTGGCTTTATTGGTATTGCAATATTTTTCTGGATAAGAGGAATTACCTCATTGGCACAGATTGAAAAAAATACGCGAAGAGATATTATGATTATCTCGGGATTTGTTTTAACAGTTTTGGAAATCCTATATATCGCAATCCTATTCACAGATTACACATTATTGGGTAAACCAATAGAACCAATACAAGTTGTTTATCAACCATTTAGTTGGATATATTTATCGATCTCCCTTGGGATTTTTCTAATATCGGCAGCTTGGTTCGTAATACAAACATTCAGATCCGAGGAGTCTAAAGTGCAATTACAAGGCAAATTTTTATTATTTGCTGGGATTTTTTTTTTAATAGGCAGTATATTAGAGATCTTTTTCAGTGAGATATTTATATTACTGACCGCGCGCTTTTTTATTACTATGGCAGTTCTCCTGGGATATATTGGATTTTTAATGCCAGAAAGAGTAAAAAAGATTTTTCTTAAATAATTCCAAATTCCAATTTTTATTTCCATTATTATTTGAAGATAAGACTTTAAACACGTTAGGCTTGTTTTTCTAAGTAGTAGTATGTATGAATATTAATACTGAATCTGTTTAATAATCCCCAAGATAGAAAAGAATTTTACAGAATTTTTCTTCCCCAATATTAAAAAATAATATATTAAATTGAAAAAATAATAGAAATTGGGAGAGTAATGTCAGAATCAAAAAATTTTGAGAATCTAAAGATCGATTTTATTGATGAGGGAAACTACGTGATTGTTTCCTTAAATCGTCCAAATAGATTAAATGCATTAAATAATCATACTCTTGAAGAAATATCAGAAGCATTAGAAAGTTTGGAAGTGGATCCCCGAGCTCGGTGTGTTGTATTAAGAGGTACCAAAGATTTCACTAAAAAACCTGCGTTCTCTGCTGGAGCAGATCTCTCGGAACGAGGTTTTCCCGATTTAGATCGCGATAATTTAAGACACCAAAGTCACGCAATGTATAGAAGACACAAATGGTATAATCAAATAGAAGAATTCCCTAAGCCTTTAATCGCTGCTGTTGATGGGTATGCCTTAGGTGGAGGATTTGAATTAGTATTGGTGTGCGATATCATAATCGCTTCCAAACGATCAACTTTTGGGTTTCCGGAAATTAAAAGAGGGATATTTCCCGCAAATGGGGGCACTCAACGTTTAATCCGCCATTTGGGTAAGTATAAAGTAAAAGAACTTATGTTTTTTGGAGACCATTATTCCGCAGAAAAAATGCATGAATGGGGGATTGTTTCATATTTAGTAGATGATAATAAATTCGAAGAATTTCTCCATGAAAAAGCCTCATGGTTGGGAAATGCTCCCACGAATAGTTTGTTTGTAATAAAAAAGGCTATTGATTACGGGGCCCAAGTACCTTTAGATATTGGCCTGCAGTTTGAACAAATGGGATATGCAATTAATTCGACCTCAAGAGATGTGACAGAAGGAGTTTCCGCTTTTTTAGAAAAACGAAAGCCAGAATTTAAAGGTAAATAATAAATAATTTTCTCATCCTTTCTTTTTGTCCAAGTTTTAGTAGTAGCTTTTTTGCTTTAATTAGAAAATCGATCGTTGAATTATTATCCTAATCAATAATTTATTTATAATATTAAATTTTAATGATCATAACTAGAATAAAAATACTATTTCTATGCGTAAAAGAACCCCGTTTTTAATATTTTGGCCTCAGTATTTAGATGCAAAAAGGACAAGAAGCGAAGGTAGGCGGCTTCCAGAAAATTTGGCCATTGAAAAAGTCACAATCAAGGACATTGCCATCGCAGCTAAGAGTTTAGGATACCAAATACAAATAGAATCATCGTTAAAATATCCAAAATCGTGGTGGGAGGAATCTGGTCGAGTATTAATTAATACGAAAGGGAAGAAAAAATCAAAAGTTCTTAAAGAAATCGCAAAGGAAATAAGAAAGACCAGAGGAAAAACCTAAATTATGCATGAATTTGCATTTGCCCATAATATTTTTAAAATTGCAGAAGAGACAGCAAAAAAATACAATGCAAAGAGGATTTCTGAGGTCTACTTAGAAGTAGGTGAATTGACCCTTATTGTACCCGAGCTTTTAAAACAATCGTTTAAGATGGCAACGACTGGGAGTATTGCCGAGGGAGCAGAGTTACGTATTGAAATGACCCCAGGTAAGATTAAATGCAATGAATGCGCCAAGACCTCGACAGTGAGCATAACAGAAGAGGCAAAATTAACGGGACTACAACTTTTTCAATGTAAACATTGTGGAAGTAAAGATACGGAAATTTTAGAGGGTAAGTCCGCAAACGTGAAAAATATCAAGATTCAAGAATAAAATCCCATATCTTTATTGTATCCTCTTTTGTTATCTACTCATGGAGAAATACAATACTACTCATTAATATAGCAAATAATGAAGAAGCTAATAATAATATTAAAATCAGTAAGGTATTTACCTCCTTTTTTGGCCTCCTTCTTGGCATGTTTATCAATTTTACCTCCTCATGCAATTAATATTAGATTTTCTAAAATATTTTCTTAATTTCAATTCTAAACTAATGAATTTCTAGATGAACAATATGCTAAAGTCGTTTATAAACCTTTTTAAGCCATATTAATGAGATTTGGGTTTATATTCAAACGAATAGAAATAAAAAAAGTATTGGATTATCTATTTTTTTGGATTGTCTTATAAATGATTGAAATTGCTAACACAACAATACCGATTATAGCAGTTATAACCACTTCCCAGACTAAGACGGAAGCCACGAGGCGTTGGGAAATTACTCCGATTAAAACCCAAATGCCAACTCCTCCATATATATAATCCTCTCGAGTTAATATGGCTGCGGTATAGATAATAAGCGCTACCAAAAGTATGATTACTGCCCAATATACATCACTCATAATAAATGTAGGATTATTAAAACCGATATTTTCGAAAAACGTGGTAATTGAAACGATTGTTGCTGCCGTGATCCAGGCAGTATATAAACTCCAAGGTATATAAATCGCGGCTTTTTCAATGTTCGAGCGTTCCACTAAATTTATCTCAAGTCTTAAATACCCTATGACCAGAGATATTAGATAGAAAATCATAGATAAAGTAGAGAGCCATATTATCTCATATATCCAGAAGATATACCATAAAGAAGTCATAATAGTTGAAAGCATGAAATAGATGCTTACTTGATTCACGTATTCTAATTCTGGTTTCTCTTCAGGTTTTTTATATATCCCTCTCGCTTGATACACGAGAAATATGATAAGAAATATAAAGATAGGTCCCCATATTGCAAAAGTAAAATCGATCGGGTCAATCAAGCTCTCGCTTTCAGATTCAAAGATATTAGTAAAATCGCCTTGTCCTATGGAAATTATCCCTAAAATAGTGAAACAAACAATCGGAACGAGAATGTTTCCGATTTGAAGAATTGTTCTTTTATTAATTGATACCATAATGTTGTCAAATAATGATCTTCTCTTCTTAAATACCGTTTTTATATTTAATTAATGATTATTCAAAATCTAAATTAGCATATATAACAACAAAGCTTTCTAATACTTATAAGACCCTAATTGAAGTAAGAAGGAAAAACGAATAATAAACTTAATTTTCAAAATAAGTGATTAAGCGTTTATAATAAAATTAGACCAATATCCCGTTTAACTGTCCATCTTGGCCAGGACGACTGGTTATTTTCACATTTCCTAACTCTGTCTTGACAATTGCCCCTTTAGTAAGAATATGCCGTCTGTTAAAGTCTTTTGTGGCTAAATTTTCTTCAAACCCCAAAATCTCAGTTTTTTGCGTTTTCTGAGTCTTAGGATCTGTCACATTAATTGAGCTACTTGAAAAGAGCTTTAATTTGTGATTTCCACCCATTATCCTCTGTTTTTTCTTTTTTTCTTTCCCTATTTGAGTTTCAATAGGAGCTCTTGAGAGTTCTCTTTTTCTTTTTTTACGAAATCTCCTATATTTTTTTCCTGTATATCTCCTTTTGCTACGTGCTTGACTACGTGCCATTTGATCTACCTATTTTCAAATTGTTTAGTAAGGATATTAATACACAATTCAATTAAAATTTTTGTGTTTGCTCCTTGTCTTACAAGAAACACTAAATAGGTATGAAGCTTTAGTTTATTTATATCCTAAAAACGAAAGAACTTTTAACTAAATTAAATTTTTATAGTAAAATGACACTAGAGAATTTCAATCTAGAAGATATTAACGAAGAAACCTTAAAGAAGGCCGCTAAAACGGGGACAACCACAGTCGGAGTTGTATATAAAGATGGGGTTGTTATCGGGACAGAATCCCAAGCTACTGCGGGATATACCGTTGCTTCCAAACAAGCCCAAAAATTATTTGAAATAAATAAGTACACCGCAGCAACGATTTCTGGTGGAGTTGCCGATGCTCAATATGTAATTAATCAAATTAAAGCCTTATCTCGATTACGAGAAGTAGAAAAGGGAAAAGTGCCAGAACCAAAATATATTGCGAATGTCACAAGGAACATTTTATTCTCGGGGCGCTCCTATTTTCTTGCCATGATGATAGTTGGGGGGTATTCTCAACATGAACAAACAGGAAAGTTATATGGTATCGAACTCTTAGGTGCCTTATTCGAGGAGGATAAGTTTTTATCATTCGGTAGCGGCTCAACCTATTCACTAGGTGTATTAGAGGCAGATTGGAAAACGGATATGAACAGAGAAGACGCTATAGAGCTCATAAAAAGTGCCATCACCAGCTCACGTAAACGGGACATTGCATCGGGGTTCGATCTCCAAATCTGCGTGATTGATCAGAATGGTTTCGAACAAGTAGAATAAAATTATTTTTCTTTTGAATTTTTTATTATAACTTCGATTTGGACTATTTCATCGTTCAAGATCATAAATCCATTGAGATCCTTGGTCTCACCGTCCATAATTGTCCAGATGATAAATTGAAATGATTTTAATCCACTTTTTTGGAGTCTTGTCATATTTTCTTTATCGACGCCACTGGGATGATTTCCAGAAGGATGGGAGTGGAAAATACTTACCAGTTTCATATTATATTTTTCATGGGCCTCCTGGTATATTTGATTAAGCTTTTCAAGATTTTCAATTAAAAACGAAATAGCACTTTTCTTATCTGATTCAATACATTCAAATTTTTCACCAATGAAATCATAAAAATAATCCTCTGGGTCTTCTGGATTTTTCACTTGTGTTCTTTGTCCAAATACTAAACCACAAGCCTCGTTGGGATAGGCATTATCAATGCATATTCCCATTTCGTTTAAGAGGGTATTTGAGAGTATTAGTTTAATGTCTTTTTGAAATTTCATAGTAGTAGATCAATAATTATGTATTATTATTATTCGATTTATTATTCGATTAATGTTAGTGCGGAATTAAGAGTTGCCAGTTGTGCTCGTTCTGGTGTATTGCCTAATCCAACAATAATCACATCATCATCTTCCAATTTAGCTTTATTCTCGTCTGCTATAGATTTGAAATAGTCACTCAATTCCTTCCCAATTTTCACTTCATTTTCTCCCGTGATAGGACTGGAGGGATATTTTAGATACCCTTTCTCATATATAAGGCAAGTTGCTCCCGAACCATTTACTTTTATTGCTGCATCCCTCTGTTCTATACCACTATTTAGTTTGTCGGCACTATTTTTTACGAGTGAAATATAGGCATGGACATCTTTTCCTTGGATGATGATCTCTTTCAAGTCTTCTGCCTTTCCCGATTCTAAAAAAGGAATTTTTTCCCTTATTTTGTTTAAAAATTTTTTTCCCTGTTCAGTTAATACATGCCCCTGACGTTTATTCTTCTCTTGTACTTTAATGAAATTTGAGACATTCCCCAGCTTTTCGATTAATGATCTTGCCGTTCCAGAGCCTATCAGCAAATTTTCCTTTAACCTATATCTTCCAATTCCTTCGGGGTGCTTTCCAAATATAAATAAAGCTAAAATGATATGCACATACTCAAATGTAGGCTTAATTGTACTGCTTTCAAATAACTCATTTAACTCTTCGAGCATCTCTTATTCTATATAAATAAATCTTACATTAAAATATATAAGTATAAAAATAATTAATGATCAAATTATACCTAAAAATTTTTATAAACCATTCGACAATATTTATTAAATAGAAAAGAATTTAATTTTTAAGAATTCTGTTATTTTATTAAAATAGATGGCGAAATATGCAGATGGAATCTGGAGAAAAGGATATTAGGAATAATAAGACGCTCCAAGACTTAGTTATTTTTAATGATATTTCAACCGAAGTTAAGGATATCGAAGCAATTTCCAAAACTTCTGAAGATATTGATCAAGAAAATCAAATTAAACTTTTCACCGAACTTATACCTCATATGGGCAAATATAGATACTCGAGTAGACTTCATAATGAAAGTAATGCGCCAATAAAAGAAGTAAAAATTAAGATTCAATATCCATCTTTTCTCAAATTAACACGTACTATACCACCTACAATATCCCATGTAGGTAATAAAAAAGAAGAAGACGTTTCGGAGCAAATTAAAATTGAATTTGATGAATTAAATGAGAATGAAAAAAAAGAAGTGGTTCTATATTTTAATCCCTCCGATTCACTGGAGCAAGAAGAAATCAAATCATTTGCGGCTTTCATCAATAAAGATGATTATGCCCGCGTGATAAATTCGGAACCATTGCAAATCGGATTAAAAGAGATTTCTATACAACCAAAAATTATCCCAAGCGCTCAAATTTCGGATTTCGTAAAAAACCCAGAAATCAGAAAGGCTATTAAAAGTATTGGATTAGGGTTAGAAAAGAGTTTAGATTATGAATTTCTTTTCAATCGTTTAGAAGTCGTTTTACGGGCAAAAGGGTTTCAATTTATCGCAAAAGACAAAGAAAAACATATATTATGGTATTATGGGACGGAACTTGAATCGGATAGTGATCTTCTTGTTGTTGGACAAGAGAAGAATCATAAGTTAGAATGGATCGTCACATGTAAGGATCCAGAACTAATTATAGCTGTAATCACTACATTGATGCATGAGTTAAAGGAAAACTTACTAAGAATGGGCATCATTAACTCTCAAGAGCAAATACATGATCTTGATTGTAAAGCTTGCGGTTATGTATTACCCAAATTCCCAGAAAAAGGGAAGCTCGTCATATGCGCTAAATGCGGTGTTGAACAAATCGTCTGGTAAAAATGATTTTATCACTTTCTTCTTTCTAAATTAATAATGAAAATTATAGCTTCCTCAATCTTCCATTAAATATATAGAAAATAATTAGATGCCGCTAATCAATTAGTGTATAATTAGGAAAGAGAAATAGAAAAAAAAAGGAGCTCCCAAAAAATAAAGAATAAGAAGTCGCACTGTCGATGTAATGTATATTTTGGATATTTTTTTTATAGGATATGAAAATCTACTCCCTTCTTTTCTATAGTTCACTATCTAACAAAACTACCAAAGAGATATTAAAATCTACCGCTCATAGAAT
>WJIN01000201.1 GCA_014730295.1 Promethearchaeota archaeon
TATAATGTTTATCATAAGATTTTATCCTAAATACTACTAATTTTATATTTTTAGAAATAATTCTCAGTAATGAGATATAATCAATTTTATGTTTAAGTTTTTAGTAATAAATATTATTTTATGAGAACCGAGAATCTAATGGTTCACCACAATGCGGACAATGTTTTGATCTCTGCTTTATTTGCTCAATAGGAATAAATTCTTTCAATTTTTCTTCAAGATGATCATAAATATCTTCAAGCATGATATCTTCTATTGAAATGAGCTTTAACTTTCCTTTCTCATATAAATCTATTTTTTTTTCCTTCCGTTCCATATAATCTTTCCCAAAATATCCCCAATACTCTATATAGATGTCAAATTCTGATAGATACCAATCATACATGATAGGATGCCCACGAGCACGAATAGTATTTTCAAATTCATGGTCAATATTAAGGCAAGTTTAATGGTTATCGATGACTAATTCTCCCTTCGATCTGGTGATATCTCCTTCAAGACTTTTAAATTTCGTCGCGCACTGCGGAATAAATTTTCTCTTAATTTTTTCCAATAAAGCTGAATTATATAATAAACTATGGACAATAATAAGTATTCGCTCTATTTTTTACAATTTTCAGAAGAATTTTCTTCAATAATTTCATTTTCTCTTTCCATACGTGAATATAAAAGTCATTAAAGGATTCAAATCCATTTTCATAAAAATTGGAACCATCCATGATAAGAGCCTTCTGGGTTAATTTTGAATCATCACTTCTCTAATATTATATATAAACGAGATATAGGCAAATCTCCTAATAACTTTCCCTATATGTCCTTTTATAACCAAAAATAATATTTTTAAAATTTAAGACCTTTTTCCGATATTAGTAAAGTAGGTATAATCAACGCAGATCATGTTATAATAAATTTTTGATGAGATAACTGAAATTTGAGGTTATGGAAATTTCCAGATTTGTATGGATTTGAAGTTTTGGAAGCCAGATTTAGCTCAATATTTAAATAATATCATTTTTACTGATATTATATATATTCTATAAGACTGTATCTTTGACAGGATGGTATAAGTTTGTCAAATTATATTTATAGTAAAAATATGGAATGGATTTTTGCTTCATAAACTCAAGTAATTTCTCATTCCATTTTTAGGAAATATTAAGCTAAAATTAAATAAAATAAAAAAAAACAAATTTTCAAAATAGGAGGAAAAAAACTTGTCAGTGGGAAAAACCAATAACAAAAATCAAAACTCAAATAATGAGAAAAACGGAATTATATATATCTGTGAAAAGTGTGACTGAGTATATAGAACTATGAACAATGCGCAAAAGAATCTTCAAGGAGACTTAATCTGTTCTGAAGATGGAAAGAAACTTTTGAAATATAAAAGAATAGAGCAAAATAAAAAATGAAGACAAAAATAAGAAAAACTAAAATCGAAGAAGATGGATAATTATAGAGAGCTTTTGGAAAATATTTTAGATAAAATTCGAAATTTTGAAGAGATCGAAAAAACCATAAATGATGTCAATAATCAGCTTAAAAATATCAAATATAAAGATTTGGAAATTAAATCAGATGGATATAAGTTTATAAAATCTACATTAGAAGCTTATAGAAAATACCATAAACAAGAACTCTTATCTATCAAAGTAAAAGACCTCCAAAAAGCAGTTAAAATCCAAGAAAAAATATTATCAGAGATTTATGAATATATGCTTAGAAATAAAGAGAATTTGATATTAAAAATTGAGGAATGGGAAACGCTTAAAAAAAGAGTTCTTGAATATAACAAATCAAATTGGCAACCGATTAAAGATTTAGTTGAAAAGCTTTCCAACCGCTATATTGCAGATGGTTTTAAAAATAAAGCAATTATCATCTATTGGAAAGAGGAGAACTACAGAGAAGCAGCGGAGCAAGGATTCAATTATTATTTCAATTCGAATCAACAAGACTTACATTCTGTTATGATTGATGGGGATGTATTTACTGTAACGAAATTTGGATCAGAAATAAAGTTAACTTCACATCTAAAAGTAAGTCATAGATCATACAATAATGAGAATTATAAACATGGAAAGTATAGAATCTGGGCTGACGAGAATGACACTTATTATTATGCCCTAAGCGAAAATCCCAATTTTATTCCAATTTTAAATCAGTTAAATTCACTAAACCCCAAACACGGTGATGATGCAGTAAAATGGGCACAAGCTTTTCAATCTGTAAGGACGATTACCAATGATAAGGATATAGAAAAAATCAAAGATTTTACGGGATCTTTAAAAATTCACGAAAATTCGCGAACTATTATCCAAGAATGGGAGGATATGCAAGAATTAGAAGACTCAATTGAAGAAAGTTATGAAGATCTAAGTGAGAGTGAGCTAAAAAAAAAGATTAACTTGCGAAATAATGGTGAACCTAAAAAAATCACTTCAAAGCGCACTATTTATTCTCGGGATCCACTCATTAAGGTATATGCTAAAAAAAGAGCGGGTGGAATTTGTGAATGCTGCGGAGAAAAAGCTCCTTTTCAAAATGAAGATGGAAAACTCTATTTAGAAACGCATCATTTAATTCCACTTTCAAATGGTGGCAAAGACCTACCTGAAAATGTCGCTGCTGTTTGTCCAAATTGTCATAGAGCTTTACACCATTCTAAAGATCGCGAAAAATTAAAAAAGGAAATACTAACGAGTTTGGAAATATGAATTTCCATTGAGATGATTTCAAATGTCTAAATCAAAAAAAACACATAAATTGGTAGCAGCAAACCTTAAGGATGAATATAAATTTCTACTAATCCTTCACTCCTTTAGAATATTTAAGGATTAGATACTTTTCTCTTTTAAACAATCAAAAGAAATCATATCTCCAAGAAAGATTATAATGAAAAAGATCCACAGAAGAGAATTCATGGAATATTTTAGGTCTACCCAATTCGACAATGAATTGACTGTCGACGATAAGATTGAGATTTTTACCCAATGTCTGGCATATATTCCAGACAATTTCATTGAGATTATCAACGAGATTCTCTCAGACTACAGTCAAGAGTATAGGGTTTGTAAATGTCAGCCTATAGACTAATTTTTATATAGCTCGGAGCTAAGAAATTATTATTAAGGATTTATTTAGAAATGGATGATAAAACACAGCGTTAATATAAAATTAATTCATATGACATAAGGACACAAAGATTTGAGGAAATAGGACTTTTAGATTTAAAACATATGATTTAAGTTATTCACTAAATTTAGATTATTCTTATATGAGTAAAATTAATTGTGGAGATCCAAACTTGCAAATATAATATTTAAATAATCCTACCTTTTTTATTGTCTAATATTGCTGTTTTAACGGCAATTAAGACATTATATTCTCTCTAAGCATCCAAAATTAAGTCAATCTGAAATTGAACGGATTGTTGACTGGTTAGATGACCTTACAGTCGTAAGCACAACACACGCTTTTTGGAAAGCTTATAAAATTATGCGGAAATTCTTATAGATGTTTCTAAAAAAAAAAGATTCTTAATCATTTATTAATAAAATGGGGTGGCCGTCCAGGAGGAGATTGAGAACCATTCCTTCTAATCCCTCTTCATTCAAAAAGCTTAACCATGTTTGAATTGTTTTTTTCGACTTTTTCATCAATTCTGCAATAATGGTACAATTTTTGACCTCAAGCATTAAAAATAGCACATGATAGCGTTCTTTAAGCTTAGAATTCCTTTCTTCCTTTTAGAGCTGAGGGTATTATGTTCGGGAGAATTCTGCATAATTTGAAGTTTTTTCATATAAGAAAACGCTTATTCCTTCTTAATCTAAGGGGTGATATATAGATGATAAGAACAAAAATTAAAACGCGTGTGCTACTTAAGGCGTCATAAATATTATAAATCCAGATCTTTTTTTCCTATTGAATGATTGATTTGATATTTTATTCAGCGAATCTTTTTATAATACCCTTTATATGGAAAAATTAGGAAGATAAATGTATAAATATCTAAAACAATGGGAAGAAAATGTCAAAAAAGATCATTAATCCATTTAGTATTTTAATAAAAGCAATATCCGTGATTTTTTTAATATTATCTATTATAATTCCTTGGGATAATCTAAATTCAGAATATCTGAATAATATCGGTTTGTCAATAATATATTATTTGTTAATATTATACATTATCGGGGTAATTGCAAGTTATCTTGGGATATTAAAAGCCAATTTTTCAATTTTGGTTGAATTTAGTGGTCTTTTGTTGAGTAGTGCTTCCTTAGGATTCCATTTTGTATTAGTTTTGATGATAGATTTATCTAGTCCCTCTGTTGCTATTATAATAGAAATTGGTTTTTACTTTGCCATAGCGACGTTGCTTTTGATTATTATAGAAAGATTAATGAGAAAGACTGTTTTTCAACCTGTTTATTGTAAGATTAAAGAAAAAGTCCAAAAGAAAAAGAAGGTAGAAGAGAACGAACAAATAATCACAGAAAAAAAAGAGGAGAGAAAGGAACAAGAAAGAAAAAAAGTTGACGAAGAAAAGAAAATAATGGAAGAAGTAGCAACATTAGAACAGAATAAAATAAGAAAATTATTAGAGCGAAAAGAAGAATTGTTAGTAAAAAAAGATAATAAACTAAAAGAGAAAGAGGACCGAATAAAAGAATTAGAGAAGAGATTAAAGCAACAAGAAAAAGGAATATCAAGAGAAAAACAGAGAAAAACTCTAAAAACAGAAAAGATAATCAATAATTATAGTATAATCATGAAAATCTGCGCAATAACTATATTTTTGCTTTCTCTACTTTTCATTGTCCCTAATTCAGATTTGAGTGAATTTAGTGATATCAGCAAAGTATACATTAGCATTATGTTTTGGTTGGTATCTATAGGAATTTTATTTAGTTTTTTTGGAGTGATTAACAATAAGTCCTTTTCTAAAATTGAAAAATATGCTCTAAATTTATCTCTCTTCGCCATCATCGTTATTATTTTAGTCCAATTTATACATAGCTTTTTAAAATCTACGAGAAATATAAATTTAGACATTGGATTTTATTTGATCTATATTTCACTTATCCTTTTATATTTAGATGTTTTTGTTGTTAGAAAATATTATCATGATAAGCTAAAGAAAGAGCCTGAGAAAAAAGAAAAACAACAACCACTAATTTTAAATTGGGAAAATAGAGTCGAAACAAAGGCAGACTTTCCCGAAAGATGGGCGATGATTTTTGGTGAAAAGCCATCCGAAGAGGAGAATTTCAAACATTTCAAAGAATTCGAAATTGAAAAACCAATTTCTACTTATCATCCAAATTATTTTCATCAATTAATCCTAAATGAAATTGAGAATAAAGGATATCGGATTGAAAAGTCTGAGAAACCCATCAAAGAAGAAGGAGATTCGTATCAATTTCAAGATTTAAGAGGATTAATCAAAGGGAGTATAAAAGTCCAAACTGAAGGAGAGTTAAAATTATTAAAATCACCAATATTAGTGATAGGTATCACTTTTCTAATATTGTCTGGAATACTAATTGTAACAAATATATTATTAGAAAACTTCTCGATAATACATTTTCTTATTACATTAGTAATTTTCGTCCCATTTTCATTGATATTCATTATTTTTTATTTAGTAAAATCCCTCCAGCAGTCTATATTAAGTAATGTAGGATATACAAATATTTATATCCTTGAACAAGGGAGCGCATATTACGGAAGAGAATATAAGGGAATAGACTCTGAAGAAGTACAAAAGGCTATTCAAAATCCGGCTATTGGATTCAAAATAACGCTTTCCTTCGCTACAAGCGTTAAAATGATGGACATAGAGGATGCAAAGAGAGATCTAGACGCTATTGTAGAAAAAATCCCTTTATTATAACTTTTTTTGTAGCAAAAAAATTTACCTTTATTTGATTCTGGAAGTTTGTATGGTAAGGTTTGTAAATGTTAACTTTTGGAGTATTTACTATAACAATTATTATCAATTCTTTTTAATTATAAGATGATTTCAATTACTATATTTCAAAATTAGTTAGGAAAATCACAATAAATTCTTAGAGAGCCAATATTTTAATATTTAGGTAGGTAAATTAAACATACAAACAGTCAAAAAATTTAGATCAGTATGAGTAATAGCAAAGACGCTTTCATTAATCCACGAATGTTGAAATGGGCAAGGGAAGAAAGTGGATTTTCTTTGGAAGAGGCTGCAAAATCCTATATGAGTCCTGAGAAGCTCGAAAGGGCTGAAAGGGGGGAAGAAAAGCTAACCTTCAAGCAATTTCTGACTATTGCGAATAGGTATAAGCGTCCGCCTGCCTTCTTCTATTTAGAAAGACCTCCGCCTGAAAAATTCTTCAAAAATGATTTCAGAACAATAGAGTCCGAAAGAGTAAAATTTACACCAATACTTAGGGATGAGATACAAAAGATTAAGGAAAAACGATTACTCGCCGTTCGATTCCAAGATTACGACAGAGAATATGATTACTCCTATATTTCTTCTATTACTTTGAACCAAAATCCAGAATCCGTTGCAAATAAAATATTGCAAGTAGTAAATTTAGATATGGTGGAGAGAGAAAAGTGGAATAACAAATATGATGCGTTTAATGAATGGAAGCAAAGATTTGAAAATATAGGAATTCTAATTTTTCAAATATCTGATATTGATATTAATGAGATGCGTGGTTTTTCAATTCCTGAAATACCTTATCCAAGTATTATCCTTAATAGAAGCGATAGTGTCCTTGGAAGAATTTTTACATTAATCCATGAATTTTGTCATTTAATGTTGAAGAAGGGAGGTATATGTACCTTAAAACCGGAGGATGAAATACATTTTGAGATAGAAAGATTCTGTAATGCGGCTACTGGAGCAGCTTTAGTCCCGAAAAACGCACTCTTTAAAATAAAAGGAGTAAAAAGAGTAGATGTTCCCAAAAACTGGGAGGAAACTGAACTAAACCGATTAAAACGTGTTTTCTGGGTCAGTAAAGAAGTTATACTCCGTAGATTTCTAACCTTGCAAAAAACCAGCAGAGAATTTTACAATGAAAAAAGAAAAGAATGGCAAGGATTACCAAAGCCTACTCAAGCAGGAGGTCCGGCTCATTATAAAAAAATCTTAACAGGATATTCTCGAAATTATATAAATATTGCTTTGAATGCGATGCGTAATGGAAAAATTACCCTCCATGATCTTTCCTATTATTTGGATATGAATTTAAAACACTTATCAAAGTTAGAAGAAAATTTATAGTCCATTATTTCATATGTCAATCCAAACTAGGTTAGGCAAATTATATCCCAATGCAAAATATAGCTTTGATACAGATACCTATATCTCTATTTGGAGATATCATTATTCCCCCGATGTTTTCCCCTCATTATATGAAAATTTAACTGAAATAATTGAACGAGGAGTTATTAAATCAACATATCCAGTATTAATTGAATTAGAAAGGCAAAGAGATGAAATATATGATTATTTTAGTAATTTTGAGTTATTATTTGTCGAACCCACAGAGGAGGAGCAAAAATTTGTAAATTATTTAACCAATCATCATGATTTTGATAAATGGGGAGGAGGCGATAGTGAAAAACATTATGCGGATCCTTTTGTGGTAGCTTTGGCTAAAATTCATGACTTAAAAGTGGAGACTTATGAGACTAGAAATAACCTTAATTCAATAGGAAGAGCTTGTGAACTCCTAAATGTTGAGATTTGCAGATTTATTGATTTTTTAAGATATGAAGATCTCATTTTTCGATAATTAAATGAATTTTAGGCTTGACATAAGTAAATCAAATTAATTCGTATGATCTTTATAAATAAAATCCAAGGCTCAAAACTATATATAATATATAAACTAGGAAAAATATGTAAAATTGTCGCAATTAGGGCAATAATAATATCCCTCTTCCTTCTTCTCTATTTCGAGCCCACACTTATTACAGGAAACTAACATCATC
Source organism: Promethearchaeota archaeon (assembly GCA_014730295.1). The sequence goes on from WJIN01000201.1 coordinate 7,996, forward strand.
CTCACACCTAAGTTATCAAAAAAGGATTCAATAACTAAACTAATTTGATTGGCTTTATTTGCGAAACGTTATCTACCTTTTTGACTCGGTAGATGGTATCGGCCAGATCTTCGAGTTCCCTATGGTGCGTCACAATAATCATCTGCGGCAGCGAACTTTTTTCCTTCAAGAAGTTTGACATTATCTTTACTAGTTCCCGCCGTCGCTCCTCGTCTAAATGAGTCGTAGGCTCGTCCATGATGATGGTCGAAATCTTCCCATCGTTGGTTAGTGTGATCATCATATTCTATGTGTATATCTACATCTCCAATCTTTTCTTTTTCTCGAAAAAAACTCCCATATCCATATATCTCTTTAGGTTTTATCGGAAGCCTTTTGATATTTTTAAACATAGTCTTTAATTTCTTATACATTGTTTTATGAACATATTCTCTTTTTTGAGGGATTATGTGATCTGATTTGAAATGATGGATAATTTTAATATCATTAGGTAAATCTCTGTAACAGTCTTTTCTCTCACCATTAATAACAACCAGAATATCTTTGTTATTTTGCTTAAAGCTTTCAATCTGGTTTATTATTATATCAAAATAAAATATATCTATATTGTTGAATAGAAAAACAACTGATGAGCATTTATCTCGTTTGTCTCTTTTAATTTTAGTAAAATCGTTAAATGCTTAGTGAATACTATATTGATCATAGTTTTTGAGGTATATTTGATGGGTTTTCATGAATTTAATCTTATATTTTCTAAACCTATTTTAATGCGATTATGTATCTCAAAACGATTAAACCAATTTTCGATTGTGTGAACCCTTATACTCATTATTCATTTTTTTATTCTTAACCTTTTGATTTAAGAAACACAATTATTACCGTTCCATGTCTTGTGGTGTTGAAGTCTAATTATTAATATTATTTAATAATTATGAATTTAGCAAATTTAGCAAAAAACACTAAATCTCCTTGTTTTTAATAAAAGCTTTAATAAGTGAGGAGTGCTAACTTAATAATATAACACGTTAAAATACAAAGACCTATCCATCAAGAATGCGCGACGCAGAATTTGAGCATGAGGTGCTATACAGATTTTTAGAGTATTTCCTAAATAACGAATGTGAATTAGGGGATGTCACTTCAACGAAGATAGCATCCCAATTTTCTACCCTTGACGGTTTTCTCAATTTCGATTTCGAGAAATTTAAAGAAATGAGAAGTGCTGATGGATATAAATTGATCCGGGGATTTAGAGACGAATATATCCAACGTATTAGAGATAAACTCCATATTATAAACTCCGAGCTCTCTGTCAACGAGAATTTTATACAATCAATAGGTCGGGAGTTTATACGTCAAAATCTGCAAAACATTCAGGAATTAAGATTGGCGCATTTAAATCCAAATCCTTTCCTCATAAATATACTCAATTTGAGGGAAATCGACGAAATGATCGAGTTTCTAGTCTTCCAAAGAGTTTCACGCTCGATTGTGACTTCCTTTGGTACTTGTGTCGAGAACTTATTGATTGCGTCGGGGACTCGAAAATTAAAAAAAGGCTTTGACATCCTCAAGATCATTGACGAAGTCTCGCATTATATCCAAGTAAAGAGCGGGACAAGCGATATGGATAAAGATCAAATCAAATATTGGCAAAAAAAGATCGAGGAGGTTGAAGCGGAAGGTCATCAAGGTTATATAGGTATGACTTATGGTAAAGATGATGAAAATGCGATATCAATCAGTTTAATGAAATCCTATTTACCAAACTGGGAAGCCCGTACTCTTATAGGCAAGGAATTGTGGGAGTTCGTGAGCGGGGAGGTGGATTTTCACCTAAAGGTCTTAGAGAGGATTAAAAAAGCTGCGGAAGAAATTTTAAGTCTTAATTCGATTGTAGATGAGATCGAAAATACTACGCAACATATCACTAATGAATTTAAAGAAAAATACGGAAAAAATATAGAGCACTATTTAAAATCATTATTCTGAAAGACCACCCCCTTAAGGTAATTTATGGATAGGGGCAACACTTTTTTAAAGGACAATCCCCGCAATTTGGTTCAGGCGCTCTGCAATAAAACCAGCAGATGTCGAGCAGACCAAAATAAACCTTTTTCATGTCATTTTTTGTTAAAACAATCAATTTTTTTTTTATTTGTTGTTCATCCTTCAGTTTCCAAAACCGTGATGAAAACCTTCTGATATTAGAATCCACTATAGGGGTATTTTTGCTGAATCCGAATGTCAATATCGCACTCGAGATATAATCTCCAATCCCATATAATTCCATTAACTTATCTTTAGTGTCGGGTATTTCATATTCATTTTCCTTTAGTGTGTGAGCTATCTTCTTAAAAATTTTTGCTTTATACAAAAGCCCAAGATTACTTAGGATTTCTTCCAAGTCCTTTTTTTCTGCCTTATCCAATTTATCCAGATTGGGGTATTTTTTGATGAAGTTATGGTAAAATTTATGAACGCTTTTCGCTGTAGTTCTCTGCAATAATATTTCTGCGACCATTATTTTATATGGAGTATTCGGGTTTATCCTCCACAAGAAATTCCTTCCATTCTCCTCATACCAAGTAAGAATCGTCTCGGCGATCTTTTTAATAGAAACCATTAGATTAGGATTAATTTGACTATTTTTTCTTTATAAAAAACAAAAACCTATAATTCTTAACTCCGTGTAATATATTAAGAAACGGTGGGTTTTAATAATCTACTAATATAATAATTAGTAAACTTTTATTAATTATCTGAGAATTAAATGATGTACTAATGAGTAAAAAAACTGGTTTTTTGAAGACGATCGACCTCTTTTGTGGTGCGGGAGGATTTAGTAAGGGTTTTGAGCTAGCTGGATTTAACATTCTCGCCGGGATCGATTATAACGAAAATTTAAGGAAAACATATGTAAATAACCATAATAATTCCGAGTTCATACATCACGACATATTAGAAGGTGTACTGGACGAGTTTAATGATAATACTATAAAAATGATTATTGGCTCCCCTCCTTGTCAAGGTTTTAGTGATGCGCGGGGAAACCGAGACACAACTTCGTGTTTCGAAGAATTACGAAATTCCTTGCCTATAAGATATCTTGATTGGGTAGAAGCAATACACCCAGAAATTGCATTGATGGAAAATGTCTCTGGCATGGCTACCATGAAAATAGACTCGAAATTATTTTTAGAAGAAATAAAGAGGGTAGTAGAGAAACTAAATTACAATATTCAGATAGGGTTATTAGATTCTTCCTATTATGGAGTGCCACAAAAAAGGGTAAGGGTCTTTTGTGTGATCTATAAAGACAAATATAAAAACGTATTAGATCTATTTCCATTCCCTTTACCTAAATACATTCCCGACGATTTTGAGAAGCGGAAACCCCTAAAGAGGAAAGTAGATATATGGTATTTTGAAGAAACAGAAAAATATTTCTTCCCAAAGGAAAGTGAAATACAACCAATAAGAACCATGAACGATGTATTATATGACCTTCCAGAGGTAACAAACGAAACCGGTACAGTAACGTATAAGGTATTTGAGGGACTAAACAAATATCAGAAATATTTAAGAAAAAACACGAGTGAGAATGTGTCTTTACACTATATTTTAAAAAAACCTAAAGAAGAAGAACTAAAAATTCTTAAAAATATTCCGGAGGGCAAGATTTACCGGAGCAGCCGATTCGGAGACCGTTATATTGGGGTGTGGGATCTTTTTAAAACGGAACTAAGACCTGATGAGCGTTTCATTTTACTATTTCTAAGTAGATTTCGAACCCGAGAGGAGTATAAGACTAAAAAAGGCAAATATTCGGAGGGTTATCTCTTAGAATCTCTTTTTAGTGATTTTAAAACAATGTTAAAAATGATGGAAGAAAACGAATATTTGAGCAAGGATGAATTGGTGGAGTATAAAAAGTACTTCATAGAGGAAAATAACAAAGAAAATACAGATCCATATACTACTTTAGAAAGATTAAAGGGAGATGGGTGGTTGAGGGCAAAAGAAACAAAAAATGGGAGAGCGTATGATATTAACACCAAATCGGGAATAAGACCTCTTTATTTAAGATTAGACCGTAATTCTCCCAGTAGGACTATTATGACCACGTCATTCAGAGTAAGGGAATTGGTACACCCCACACAAGACCGTCCTATTACATTCAGGGAGGGCGCTCGGATTCAATCTTTTCCTGATGATTTTGAATTTTTTGGTACTCCGAAGGAAATCGCGACGATGATAGGAAACGCGGTACCGCCCCTCATGGCTTTTAAGTTAGGGAAGTATTACCGATATATTTTAAAAAATCACGGAGAAGGACTAATTGACGACCTTTTTGATAAGTTTCTAAACAACAAGAATAAATTGATTACTGAATTTATTTAATCTTTAATTCTAATAGTATCTTTTTTCACTCGATTTAGTTATTCTGAGAGAGAGCCGTTTATGATAAATTGGCCAATTGAAAAAAGCATAACAAATTTCTTAGGTATCATCCATAATTACCTAACTATTTAAGATAATCCTTTCAATATTATCAATATAATTTAAATTAAGATTTGCAAATCTCCAAAATACATAGTCAATTACTATAATTTCATCTTTAGTATCTTCAGAAACGAATTTGTAAAACTCTTGAACATCATTAAAACCAAAATAATTGCTTATTTTCATAAGATGTCTGTCTGGCTTTGCCATATTAAATCCTAAGTTTCTAGCAAGATGATATTTTCCTATTTCTCCGATATATGGTAATGAATATTGAAAAAATTCTAATTTATTTTCTGAATTACTATATCTTTTGAAGTATGTATCAATATTAGAATATACCTCCTTAATTGCCTTTCTTTTTTCTGCATGATTAATAGCGTCTAAATTTTTATCTTTCCAAAAATTCTCAAAGATTTTCTCAGCAACTTGATTTTTCATACCTGAATTGCATACGACCTAGACATATTCCCTAAAGAATTTTTCTTTTGAAATGTCATTGGAAAGATTTTTAATTTCATTAATTCTGGAGGAATACTCATTTTCAATCTCATTCTTCACCGTGGAATAAATTTCATTAATCTTTTGCTTTCTAAA
>WJIN01000024.1 GCA_014730295.1 Promethearchaeota archaeon
AGAGATTTTGGTATCATATCAGCACCTTGAATAAAGTCTGTATAATATTCCGATAAACTACAAGGAAGTAAATCATCCTTTTTCTCGGGACGTATTAATTTTTTAATGAGATATTTTTCTCCTCTTTGAGATTCAAAGTATGCATAAGGTTCAAGTTCATATTCATCAAGCAGATCCATTGAATCTGCATCAAAATATTTACATAGTGCAGGATATTTTTCAAACACATCTCTTCTTCGAGGAATTTCTGTTGTAAAGGTTCCAAAAAAGCAACAACAATCGATATTAAACACCATATCGTTGAATTCTAAAAACTCAATATCTTTAAACTGATCAAATCTTCGAGCTTTTTGATTCTGAGAAGATACAAGCAACGAACGGGGCATAACGAAAGCTACTCGTCCTTTTCCATCCCTCCGTAGATATAGATTTGGGATACCATACAAAAAGACCACCGCTTCTTCGATATTAGTCACATTATGTGCTTCGGGTTTTATATTGTTATTTCTAGAAATCTTTTTCATATCGTTTCTCAATTTATTATCTGCGTCTTTATACGTTAACCATGGGGGATTCGTAATAATCAGATCCATCTTCTTTTTTAATAAGAGTGAGCGTATACCTACCAAATTGTTTAAAATATAAAGCCAAATATGATCTTTATCTTGGGTTTTTAATTCAAATAATTCACTGAAGAATTCAACAATTGGCTTTCTAATAGTTGACTCTTCATTGAGAAAAGAATTTTCCAAATCAATAGATAATCTATCAATTGCAGCTTCCCATACATCTTCAAATTTACTAAAATCCTCCCAGACATTATAAATCGCTCGTACAAGCTGTTGGAAAATTTCTATATTATCTTCATTAAGAGCATCTCCAGGTATTCTTAATTCCATTTCATCACCTAATAAATCCACACAAAAACTATAAAATCTTCCAAGCTGAATGTCTTGAGTAGGGGAAAATTGAAGTGGATCAATAGAATTGCATAAAAACACATTTATGGAGAATTTTTCAATCCATTCTTGATGAGCTTTAAAGTATAATAACATATTTGCTTTTGATGTGAGAATCGCGATTGGATTAATATCGAATCCAAATACATTATTAACCGCATTGAACCATTCTCGTGGCGGATCTTCTGAAAAAGAGAATCCTTCATCGATTTTTTTGAGTGTCTCAATTAAAAATGTACCAGATCCGCAAGAGGAATCTAACACTCTCATACCTAATTCATATTCTTTTTCCACCATTTTTTTACAAAGTCTTTCAGGGGTGTAGTATTCCCCTAAACGGTGTCGGACTCCCGCTATAATCATTTCTTGGTAAATTGCTCGAAAAATATCAGTTGCTTCAAATTCCATCAGTTTCATTTTTCCGAAAAAATCATCACAGAGGTCTTGAACATTAATTACCCACCTGAAAAAATCATAATGAAATAAAGAGATACCTAATAGTTCGAAATGATTTTCTAATTCTTTGAATGAATCTCGAGCATATTCTTTTGGTTCCATAAATTCCTTGTATAAAATAAGTTTTAATAACATACTCAGATAGGAATGTCTCAAGAACAGTTCCTTACCTACATCTTCATCATGATAGGCAAGTGAGAAATGTTTTTTCCATTGTTGAAAGCAGACTGTTTCTGATCCTTCTCGCTCGGTAAAATGGTTGTCCAAGCGGGAGTATGCAAGGACATACATCGGGGAATTAACCCCAAATAGAATAGCGAATTGTTCAGAATCAATAATTTTTAGACCTAAAAGACTTTCGATTAAGGAGATTATTGTCCTTTTAGTGATTTCACGTTTGTTTTGTAAAATGAGATCTTTATTATAGTAATAAATGAATTCATTTGAAATAACAATCAAAAGAGTAGGATATTTACTACGAGTGGAAAAATATTCATTTATGTATTGAGAACCTTTAGTCTTTACCCAATTCCCTAATTCTTTCTCAGTAATATCATATTTATAGTCTATAATAACATCACCAATTAAGCAATCAGGTCTTCCCTCAAGAACTCTATGTTGTGCTTGATACTCAAGATCCAGCTGATCAAATATACTATCAAACCAATGTTCAATATCAAATTCTTTTGTCGCTCGTTTGAGCTGATTTAAATCTATATTGATGTCTTTTAATATGGTCATATTTTATGGAGTTGAATTTTTGCTAAAAATTCATTTTCTTATGTCAAATATTTTGTTATTCACACTATTAAAACTGATGTCTAAAAATTAGAAAACAATCAGCCTCGTCCCATATAAATACGAGTGTGATTGATAGTAAAACTAAATAGAGTAAAAAACCATTGAGTGAAGAAATTAGTCCACAGTTAAATATTGCTCTAATGAGGATTGCAAGAGAATTAGGAGAAGATGAAGATTCAAAAATTTATAATTTACAATTAAAAGGAATTTTTCTCCCAGTGGTTAAAGTTCAATTGAAGGGGAGTCGAATTTTTGTTGATATTAGAGAAACATTTCAAGAAAAAAGATATTATGAGCTACTAAAGATATTTAGGAACGAAATAAATTATTATGAAAAATGTCTTGGAAGGAATTTTTTCGAGTTAATTAATCAAAATGGAGAGAAATTTATCAAATATTCAATTCTTATCCAAAGTCAAGTAGTTGATCAAAATATAAATATTGATTTATTCGAAAGCTACAATTTTAAGGAAAATGATATGAATGAGGATGAGTGGTTTAATCTCCAAAATTCAGATGAATGGAAAAAAGCTCAAATTCAGGTAGCTCGAGAAATAATTTCAACAATGCTCTTAAAAAGGTTTTAATTGAAAATATAGAGAAAATGTATTTATATTGTTGTTAGTTTTTATATAAAGACTTCTTCATTGCTAAATGGTATATGAACGTGATCTTAGTTATATTTATATATAACAAAATCACAAACTATATTTAAGACAAAGAGACAAAAAATAGAAAGATTGTATGAGATATTATTGCAATATATGTAAGAGGGATATAACTAAAGCGGAATTTCTGTATTCAGTTAAACATTTTGATAGACCTTTATGTAG
>WJIN01000202.1 GCA_014730295.1 Promethearchaeota archaeon
GGATACTAATCTTTCGGAGAACAATACCCAATCCATCACCCACAATGAATCCGACACGCAAATCCCCGATATTAAAGATTTCGACACTTTCCAAAAATGGATTCTCGGTCAACTTGATTGCTTAGAAGAATCTTTAAAAAGGAAACGTCCAATTTAGGATCATAGATATACATAAGTATTTATAACTCTTAGATATTATGTTTCGCTTTCAGTTTATCTACATCTTTTGCAAGATATTGGTATCCTGGAATATGTCTAATTTCGGAAATTCGTGATATTAGTTCAAGATTTATTTCTGCCCATTCATAAAATGGAGTTTATGGGAAATCTTCTGGGATGAAAAACCTATCGAAAAAAAATACGAATTCTCCATAATCTTTCTCTCTAAGAACCATAGCTAAAGCATTTTCTCGGATATCATTTTTACCCAACCCGAACCGAAATATTGAAAATGAAATTACCCTTTTTACATTCATATATGTCATAATCTCATCCTCAAACCCGTTTAAGTTTCTCTACTAAAGAATCTAGTGACTCATCGGAAACCTTCTTAATGATAAAATAGATCCGTGCTATAGGTGTATTAATAGTATAAATGCCATCTTCTATTGTTAAGGAGGTTTCCATCTTCATATCGTTTATATTATATTCTTTCGATTTAAGCTTCCAAAATACAATCTCTTTACTTTTAGTATACCAATTAATACTAATCCAGATGTTTGAATTTTCTATCGGATAATTTACCAATTTTATTATCTCTATTCCTTTAATAGCTTCAGTATATTGCTCAGGAGTCAAATTACCATCCAACGAAACATTTCCGAGCATTAATCCGAGACATTCAAATTCGTCGGAAAGATATTTTTTTGAGAATTCAACCTTAAGCGCTTCTAAAGGGACATATCGTATAACTCTTGGAAGATCCCCAATTCTTTTGATAACAAGATTTTGATCATATTTTTCACAGAATCTCTGCTCGCTTATCATCTCACTTTTTATATGATCAAGGATCGCTTCTTTATCCAAAATATAGGTATACGGTGTATCTTGGGTAAGGAAAGGTCCAAATATTTTGATCAATCCATCATTATATTGTGTCAGAATATCATTATCGATTCGATGACCGTATCTCTCATAAATTTTTTGAAGCGATAATTTTCCAATGGAGATATGTTTACATAATCCATCACAAAAGTGATTAACTTCGCAAGAAATGGTTTTGAAAAATGTTTGGGAATTAAGGATTTCCTTCTTTCCCTTTTCTTTAATAAATAACACCGACCCTTTAAGCCCACCTATTAATCGTGCTAATTCTAAAAGACGGGGATCTCTTGGATTTGAAAACTGAATAATTTTAAAACTATTTTCTCTTTTATACCCCACATCATCAGCTATTTTATTAGCTCTCGGGATATTTTGCCCACGGGATTTTGCATTATATTGGAAATAAATCTTCATTTTTCAGTTGCTTTATCTCTTTTGATTATTTCTTAGTTATATCTGGTAATGTCAATCTTTCTAATAAATATTAAGTTAGAGTAAGCAAAATTCAGAAGAAAAGGTCCATAAAATAAATATTTTTATATATGAGAAGTATTAATATCTTGAAGATGAAAATATTAGCGTTTAGTGATTGGAGAATACAGCCCGTCGAGTTAATAACTAAGGCTATTAATACTCATCAACCAGATATAGTTCTCTATGCGGGTGATGATCTTGTTAATTTATATGGGTATGGAGAGAAAATTTATTTGAAAACATTTTCTCACTTTCTCGAAATCGATTTAACCAATCCTGATAACTTTTTCAATAATCCTTCTATTTCCCATAATAGTAAATTAAAGGATATTATTTTCGAAACATTTAAACCCAATTTGGGATTTTTAAGAGAAACAGAAACTCCTGTGTTATATGTTAATGGAAATCAAGACTACATAATAGAAAAGGAGAAAAAAGAATATTTATTTGTTCAATGGAGATTGAAATATGATGATTTAGTGTATATACTATATGAGAATGAACAAGAAAAAATAGATATCATATCTCTTAGATTTAATGAGTATATTCTTGAAATTAACCCATATATCAAGAGAATTATTGAAAACGACAAGGAACGGAAATTTAATACTATCATAAGCGATTTTGAGGATATATGTAGGTTCATTGAAAGGCAAAAAAGTCTGGAAAGAGAAGTATCATTAGAGATTTTAAATGAATATAATAATATTATTCAACAAGCATTAGAGACGTACGGTATCTACATTCCATTTTCAAATCAATACGGAGAAAAAACAAAGAAGATAAGAGATAAAGAGATTTCCATTTATTTATGTCAATCCACTTTTGGATTAGGAAGCGATATCACAAATCCCCCACAAAAATATTCTGATATCATTTTAACCCATATCCCCCCATTGGGAAGTTTAGATTTAAGCAAAAGATATGGGTTGAATCATATAGGTTCGAAGGCTATACTTGATGCCATTAAGAAATATCACCCGAAGATGGTAATTTGCGGGCACTCACATATGTGGGGCGGATTTTCAGACATAATTGACAAGACGATAATTTTAAATGTGAGTTCACATGATAATCGTGACTATCGTGCTATAGGGAATTTTGCATTAATTGATACAGAAGAGTGGTTTTATGAGATGCTTAAAGCTAAGGATACAGAGAGATTCTTTTCATTTAAGTCCATTGCGGGAGGATCCACAATCATAAAAAAACTGAATAGAATAGGCTGCCTCTCCTTTTCAATATATGAATTGGCAGAAACGAAACAATATTTTCCAGAACTCACATACGAGTTTTTAGAGATGATAGGATTTCAACCCGATCATACCAAGCGAAACCATCTTTTCGTCAATTTAAAGCGATGGGAATCGGGCAACACAGAAACCAAGAATAAACTATCAAACTTCCTCTCACAATCATTTTCAATAGATATTAAGGATGAGTTAGTCAAAGTCCCAACGGCAGAAAAGGTGAAGAAACAATTATTTAATCCAGTCTCATGCTCTAAACTCTATGATCTTTTGGACCAAATAGAATGTTTAGGTATAGATACTAGTACTTATAGAGGACGATTAGATAGTATGATTGGAGATGATATTTGTATAAAAAGAAATATTACTCTGAATCCTGAAGAACACTGGTTTGTAGATGTAGAGACCGGATTAGCAAAAAGTGAAGGTCCCGGAGATTTATGGTTAATTGGTATCGCTCATGGTTCGGATAAAAATATAAAGCAATTTCTATATCCTGAACAAGAAGACAATTTCATTACTTTTATAAAGGAGAATGATATCTCCATTCTTGTCGCATGGTCTCGATACGATGCAGACGTTCTTAAACCTCTTTTTTCACAATATGGTCTTGATATTCAGTTCTATGACGCACTTACTAGAACGCGTAATTGTCTTGACTCACATACATATAAACTCCATATTTTATACGATCTTCTTTTTCCGCAGAAGAAGACCAATCCCGAAATCATTACAGGAGGGATCGCAGGATTACTCGCGGATCATTTAATTATAAGCTCCGGGAAATGTTCATTTTGCCAGAGTAAGAAAGATGATATAATCGAGAAAATAAAACAGAGAAATCGGTTAGATGTTCTTCAAATGATTGAAATATGTGAGTTACTCTCTTCTTAAAATTAGCTAAGTTAATCGTTAACCATTTTTATTTTTATCAAGAATCCATGTTTCGATATGAAAGTCTTGGACCGTACCATTTTCCAGACTATAACTATTATGAATTTTAGACTTGGGAACCCATAGCTCCGTATCATCGATAAGTCGAATTAGTAAAGCTTTCGGAGTTTCCCGCTGAATACTGCCCGTCAGAGTCGCAACATTATTATTGGAAAAATTGGAAGAAAATTGAACGATCTCTTCCTTGATGACGGTTTTTGATTCTTTCTCTTTGCCCCTGTCTAATTGGAATTCGGTTGGTTTTTGCGGTTTACTTTTTGAATTATATTTTTTGGTTTTATTTCGAGTAGTAGCACCATTAATTGAATTGGACCCTTCCGAACCATTTTTCCTTGTTTTCCGTGAAGTCCCGAATTCAATTTTTTCCAAGAGCATGTGCTTAAGCAATAATTTTAGTATCTCAATCTGCGCAACATCAAGACTTTTGCGATATTCCCCGATATTAAACCATGCTTTTTGCTTAGAATTATCCCAATTA
>WJIN01000203.1 GCA_014730295.1 Promethearchaeota archaeon
ACTAAAGTGTTTCCATTTATTAAAAAATCTTTTTTTATTTTCAAGTTAATTAAATATATATTGAAAAAAACAGAGAGATTGTGAATATGAGGAAGAACTTGTTTTTCAATTTCTTATATAATCCCTTCATTTGTTCCCTCACTGCTCAACTTATCTATATAGTATAGAATCAGAAATATGTTATGACCATGAAATGCTCGAGTTAAAGCCTTAATATCTATTTTATCAGTCAACTCATCTTTCAAAAATCCATTGAACATATAATCGAATATATCCCGTTTTTCATGATGAAAATTTACAACAACCAGATACTCCATTTTTTTGATATAATATAAGTATAGGTCTCGATGCTTTTTTCCATTATCCTAGTTTTATTATAATGGAAACACTTTAAAAATTAATATTGACAATCAATTCGAGCCTTATATATTATTTTCAAAGAGATTTTCAATTTAATCAATTGTCTTTTTGAAAAACACAGAGAAATTATTAACGTGAGCAAGTCCTTCTTTCTGAATTTCTTTTAAAATTCTCTGATTTGTCCCCTCATCGCTTAACTCATCCATATAGCGTAAAATTAGAAAGATATTATGACCATGAAATGCTCGGGCTAAAGCCTCAATGTCTATTTTATCATTAAGTTCGTCCTTCAAGAGCTTATTGAAGAGAGGAACTTGAAATTTGATTCCTCCTTCAAGAATGTTCTCTATGAAAAGAGATCTTGCTCGCGGATGATTAAACCTTTCTATAAACACTATTTTCCATGTTTTTATAATCCAAGGTTCACCGAGATAAAATTTTATCGCTTGAATGGTAAGATCTTGAAGAGTGTCCATTGTTGGGTTCGTAAACATTTCAATTATGACATCTTGAGACGGAGTGAGTTCTTTATAATAGTCTTCTATTTTGTCAAAAATATATTCGAAAATATCCCGTTTTTCATCAAAATGGTTATAGATAGATCCTACTCGAATTCCAACATCTTTCGCAATATTTCTCATCGATACTCCATCAAATCCCTTTTTCGAGAAGAGATTTAGAGCAGCATGGTAGATTTTCTCTTTCGTGGAGAGTTTTGATTCATCGTTCAATAAGTTCATATTCAACGATATCCTACTTAGATTCTATCGTACTTTCTTTATTGATTTCCGGAATCTCAATATTTTTATAACTTTCAAACATTTTTCCCATGAATTTTTTTCCAAGATTCATCATTAGCTTAGTAATAGCTTTTTTAAATGGATTGATTTTTATTGGATAATAGAAGAATGAATTAACCCATTCCTTTTGTTTCCAATATTCAAAATCTTTTACTCCATCTTCCTTACAAACCACCACATTTACTTTCCATATATAAAACCACATTATTCTCTTTATCGATGGTTTTATTAGCGGTTTTTTTTCGAGAGCTTTATAAAATTGATATGCGTATGTCTCAAAATCTTTATCAAGCGACTTTTTGTACTTGGGTGTTAATGAATCATAATGCGGAACCCCAAATCCTCCTACCCATGTACCACCCCATGCTTGAGTGGTTTTACTCAGATATTTTAGACATGTTTTAGCGACTGGACCGCCTACAACAATACCTAAAAATTGTTTTCCAAATAATCGAGGACGATGATAAAGAAATGATAAATAATCCACCATCTTTTTCATTAAGTATGTTATATGCTCTGAATAAATTGGAGTTGCAAGAATAATTCCGTCTGCTTTAAGCATTTTTTCTATAATCGTCCCAACCTTCTCAGATTGATGACAATATTCATCACCTTTCGTCACACATAAATGGCAACCAATACAATCTTTTAACTGTAATTTTGCCAGGGAAAGATACTCAAATTCTGCTTCATAAAAAGAATTATAAACATTTTCAAATTTTTGAAGCGCTTTAACTGTATCTCCCTTTCTTGGGCTTCCAATTATGGCAACTATTTTTTTTGTCATTTTTTTAACTAGAAAACGTTCGTTTTTTAACTAGTAAATGTTCATCTAAATTTATAAACTTAAGCATTTTTTCTTTCGATAATTTTATGAATATTTTATATTTCCTGTATCTAACTGAAGAAATATTTATTCTAAGCAGAAACTAACCAGTTGAATAAATCCAATATATTAAGTAAAATTTAGTTGGAATATATGATAGAGGCGGATAGAGTTTATGAGATATTTGAAGAAAAAGACGTTTTAGATGATTTTTTATACGATAATGAAGTAGATGTGTTTAATGCATTATCTTCGATTCTTGGGAAAACACTCATCGAATATGTCGGAGAAATAGAGATTTAATTGACAAATCAATTAATCTATTTGAATGATAAATTTGTTACCTTATTTAATTACATATATTTTATTTATTTCAATCTATTATTAAAATGATTATGGTGATAAATATGGAATCTGGAGAACTTAAAAAAAAGCTCAGCGAATCTCCTGAATGGTTAAGATTATTACCCGAGGATCCTAGATCTTTTCTTGTTAATTCGAAAGAATCATTCACGGTGTATAAAACGCTTATAGATCTTTTGGATATAGAGGATGTTCATCCTTTGGTTATAGATGCGTATAGAGAAATGTTGAAGGATCCCATAGTCAATTGGTTATTAGACAACTTATCTGATTGGGAAAAAGATATAGTCACTGGACATAATAAAGCAGATTATCTTCCAAATCAATTATGGCTACTCCTTGATTGGGGAATTAAAATCGAAGATGATATACGCATGAAAAATGCAATTGAAAAAATTCTCGCCCATCAAGACGAAGAGACAGGTCAATTTTTAGCTTTTTCAAGAGTTTATGATAGAAAAACCAATGAGAAATATCCAAAATGGATAAGTGCATTATGTGACCATCATTTAATAACGAGTGTTTTAATACTTGCCGGATTGAAGGATCATCCACAGGTTAAGAGAGGTATTAGTCGTGTTAATGATTTATTAACTGAAACAGCTCAAGGATACGGTTGGTATTGTAAGCCGTGGTTAAATCACAATAGAAGAGGTCCAGGTCGAGTAAATGATGCATGTCCAATGATTATAGTGGACATTCTAAGAGGATACTGGCGATTAGATGAATCTGATTTGCCTTTACAATTAATAGAAACCGGTAAAACGTTATTAAATTGTTGGATTAAAAGGGCGAATGAAAAACCTTACATGTTTGGTCACGGTAAAAAATTTCGACTACCTCGTGCTCCATTTTTCTGGTATAACATAGGCACGGTTCTTGATGCCTGTTCCCATTATCCTAGTTTAATAAGAACCAAACCTTTTCAAGAATAAGTAGCGGTTAGTCTATTGGAATTTCAAAAAAATGGAAAATTTATACCTAAAACCATCTATCGTTTCTTTAAAGGATCCTCTTTCGGGCAGAAAAAGGAAGCTTCTCCATGGATGACGTTCTTTTTAAGCAGAATATATAAAAGAACTGTTCAAGAGGATTCGAAGATCATTAAAGCGATTAAAAATATTGATGCAAGAACTTTAAAAGGTTCGAAAGGTAGTGAAAAATATAAATAGATCTTACATTTTCTCACAATTATTTAACTGATTGCGAAAGAAGTCCCCTCCAGAAATGGAGGGGATGAATTTCGCGGAGCATCCACATTTTTTATACGGTGGTTGAGAACACTCGCTTTATAAATTACTAAATTAAAGCACACGCTACTTTTAAAAACCTATCTTACAACCTAGTACATATATATAGACTTGCGAGGAGAATAGAAGGTGCAATTAACCCAGAAAATTCGGATATATCCCACGAGGGAGCAACTGAATGTATTGTGGGCTCTCTCGGAGAAATGTCGTTTGATGTATAATTTCGCACTTTCGGATCGCATTACCAATTGGAAAGAACAACAAGAATTCCCAAAAAATGAGCGGAACTATATCACCTACACCCGACGACAAAACTATTTGCCTCAAATCAAGTGTCAATATCCGGAATACAGGTGGGTGTATTCTAAGGTTCTCCAAATGGTTATGCGAAATTTAGACGGGAACTATAAATCCTTTTTTGCACTATGGAAAAACGGAGATGCCTCCGCAAGACCACCAAACTATAAAGGAAAAAATTATTTTACCACATTATGTTATAACCAGAGCGGTTTTGCTCTCGAAAGTCATACCATTTCATTTTCCCATAAGCA